>JALEGK010000048.1 GCA_022763105.1 Rickettsiales bacterium
ATATATGTGACCTTCGGTAAAAAACCACTCTTCGACGGGCTGGATTTGACCATCCACGCCTATGATCGCATTTCACTTGTCGGCAAGAACGGGGCAGGCAAAACCACCCTGATGCAGCTCATCTCTGGCACCAAAGAACAAGATGGCGGCAAACGCTGGTTAGAGCCGGGCACCACCATTGGCTATTTGCAGCAAGATATCGCCATTGAATCCGGCCAACAAGTCCTCCCCTTCATCATGAAGGCGCTACCCAAAGAGCAGCAAAATGAAGAGCACCGTTATTTAGCCGAGAAAGTCTTAGAGCCTTTTGAGATTAAACCTGATGCAACACTCGATACATTATCTGGTGGACAAATCAGACGCGTCGCACTCGCACGATCACTCGTCGAGTCGCCCGATATTTTACTGCTCGATGAGCCAACCAACCATCTCGATCTAACAGCTATTGAGTGGCTAGAGAATTACCTCAAACAATATCAAGGCACCGTGCTCTGCGTTAGTCACGACAAAACCTTCCTCGCCAATATGTCGAATAAAATCTTTTGGCTTGATCGCGGACGTGTGCGTGTCTGCCCCAAAAGCTTTGCGCATTTCGATGAATGGTCACAAATGCTACTCGATCAGGAAGCGCGCGAATTACGCAAGCGTGAGAAATTAGTCGCGCAAGAAGTTGAATGGGCAAGTAAAGGGATTTCCGCACGCCGCAAACGCAATGTGCGTCGCCTGGAATTAATGCGCGAAGCACGCGCCAAACTCAAATCAGACAAGTCTCTATTCAATCAAACCATGCAGCAAATTGAGCTGGCTCCACTTGAGGCTGCCAAAACATCGCGCGTGGTTTCCGAATTCATCAAAGTGCATAAAACCCTCAAAGACGAAACGCGCGAGACACCAATTCTAAAGGGCTTCAATCTGCGCATGATGCGCGGTGACCGCATTGGTGTGCTTGGCAAAAACGGCTCCGGCAAGACCAGTTTTATTCGCATGATCACCGGCGAGCTAGAACCCGATAAAGGCAAGGTAAAAGTCGCTAAGCATTTAGAGTTTTCGTATTTCGACCAGAATCGCGAATCGCTGAAACCCAAACTCAGCATGCGCGAGAATCTGTGCCCAGGCGGCGGTGACTATGTCGACGTCATGGGTAAGCCACGCCATGTCTGCGGCTATTTAAAAGACTTTCTATTCGACCCCAAAGCCGCCGACGATTTAGTCGGCACACTTTCAGGTGGTCAGAAGAACCGTTTGATGCTCGCCAAAGTCCTCGCCAATCCGGGCAACTTCCTCATTCTCGACGAGCCAACCAACGATCTGGATATGGACACGCTCGATATGCTAGAGGAGATTCTTTCGCGCTATGATGGCACCCTCATTGTTGTCAGTCATGACCGCGATTTTCTAGATCAGACTGTTACCAAAATTCTGGCATTCGAAGGCAATGGCGTGGTCGAAGGGTATATTGGTGGCTATAGCGATTATCTGGCCGCCAAAGCCGGCAATGAAGATTTAGGCGATAACGCAGAGACTAAAAGCAAATCAGCCAAACCAAAAGAATCTGGCACGCCCAAAGCACGTCAAACTTTGTCATACAAACTGCAATATGAATTAGAGAATTTGCCCACGCAAATTGCTAAACTCGAAGAAGAAATTGTGCAGCATCAAACCGCACTCGCTGATCCAGATTTATATATGAAGGAGCCGGAGCGCTTTGATAAAACCAGCAGGGAACTTGCGCAAGCAGAACGCATGCTAGCATCCGCTGAAGAACGATGGTTAGAGCTAGAAGCAATGCGTGAAGAACTTACCGGAACGAACTAGGCGGCCACTTTGGCATCAAGATAAAACCGCTTGGTAAAATCGCCAAACCGTTCACCCTCTTCTCGCTTTTCAACAAAATCACCAAACATACTATCCAGTGATTCCAGAATTTCTGCCTCATCAATTTCTTCACGGTAGAGTGTGTTCAGACGATAGCCTTCATAATCACCACCAATATGCATATTGTAACGACCAGCCGATTTACCAATAAAGCCAATCTCTGCTGCATAAGGGCGCGCACACCCATTCGGACAACCGGTCATACGAATAGTGATTTCTTCT
This sequence comes from Rickettsiales bacterium, assembly GCA_022763105.1. Lineage (GTDB taxonomy): Bacteria > Pseudomonadota > Alphaproteobacteria > Rickettsiales > UBA3002 > JALEGK01. The sequence goes on from JALEGK010000048.1 coordinate 2,098, forward strand.
TTGCCGATTCCGTGTTTATCCATCCGGGCATGAACTTTATCAAGCAGCTCTGGCAAATAACGCTGCGCTTCTGCCAATGCTAATGGGCAAGTCGGCAGCGCAACACACGCAATGGCTTGCTTATGAATCTCGGTGACATCATCTTGCTGCTGCAAAATATTATGCCGCTCTAACAGCTCAATCACTTGTGCCTTATTGGCTTCCTCAATATTCGTCAGCATCACATTCTGATTCGCGGTAAAGCGGAATCCGCAGACACCCAAATCAGCTAAATCGCTAAGCGCCGTTTTCACCGGATAATCATCTAAATCACGCACGCGCCCATGCTCAACATAAAGCGTGTAATACCATAGCCCATCCGCATCTGGCACCCAGCCATACGGATCACCGCGATGCGTAAACTCGTAAGGCTTCGCTTCCTGAATTGGAAACGACAAGCGCGATTGCAATTCTTTGACAAACTCATCCACGCCCATACGATCAACCGTATATTTCAAACGTGCCTGTTTGCGATCTTCGCGGTTTCCAAAATCACGTTGAACCGCAGCAATTTCCCACACCGCATCTAATGTCTGATCAACCTCGACAAACCCAATCACCGTGCCCGCACGAGGGTATGTATTAGGATTGCCGTGGGTGCAACCAAGGCCACCGCCCACGGCAATATTAAAGCCTCTAAATGTGCCCTCTTCTTCAATTGCTATCAAACCAATATCCTGCGTAAAAATATCCGTGTCATTGTGTGGAGGAATCGCAATGCCAATCTTAAATTTACGCGGTAAATAACGGTTCTGATAGAGAGGGTCTTCTTTTGCTTCAAACTCTCCTTCTAGCTTTTCACCATCAAGCCAGACTTCTCTGAATGCACCTGTTTGCGGCAGCAAATGCTCACTGATTTTATCGGCAAACTCGAATACGTCTTTGTGGTAATCCGCAATCGCCGGATTAGACCCCGCAACCACATTACGGTTCACATCACCACATGCAGCAATCGCATCTAGACCAAGCCGATCAAACCATTGATAGGTTGGCTTCATATGTGCCTTCACCACCCCATGTAATTGCACCGTCTGACGCGTCGTAATTTTAACTATGCCGTTTGCATGCGTATCGGCACAATCCTGAATGCCGCGCCATTGCTCATGCGTTATATCTCCACCCGGAATCCGCAAGCGAATCATGAAAGAATAGGCAGGCTCTAGCTTTTTACGCTCACGCTCAGCACGACGATCACGATCATCTTGCATGTAGCTGCCATGAAATTTAATCAGCTGCTGATCATCCGCATCAATCGCGCCGGTGAGTTGGTTTTGCAACCCATCCGACAAACCACCACGCAGGTTGCGACTGCGCAATTTGATGCCTTCAACCGGCGATAGTTTTTTCTTATCACTCATCAATACACATCCTTTAGATAGCGCCCAGAATCTTCCAATTCCTCTAGGTAACTCTGTGCCACATCTTCGCCTTTCTTGGCTGCAATAATGCTGCGCAATGTTTCATCCACATCTTTACTCATCGGGTCTTTATTGCCGCACAAATAAATATAGGCACCATTCTCAATCCACTCAAACAGCTCATCTGCTTTTTCCTGCATGCGATGCTGCACATACACTTTATGCTCCTGATCACGCGAGAATGCCAGATCGATATGCTGCAATACATCCATCTCGACATGATCAATCCATTCGGCCTGATACAGAAAATCACAATGCGCCTGTTGATCACCAAAGAACAGCCAATTACGGCCTGATGCGCCTTGTTCGTTACGCTCAAACACAAACGATCTGAATGGCGCAATGCCAGTACCAGGGCCAATCATAATCATATCGCGATCAAGTGGCGGCAATTTAAATTGCGTATTTTGCTGCACATAAAACGAGATTTCATCACCCTCTTTAAGCTCAGACAAATAACGCGAGCAGAGGCCAAATCCTTTCTCGCCATCCTCTTCTAGATGCCATGCGAGTGCGACGGTTAAATGAATCTCATTGCCATGCGCGGCAGGCGATGAAGCAATTGAATATAGGCGCGGCGTCAACATATCCGTACCCTCCTCATACGGCATAATAATGCCAATTGCATCACCCGGCTGATAGATTAAATCATCATCAAATGCGATCTCAATATGATAGGTCTCTTTGTTCGATCCTTGATCATTCAAATTCACAATATCACTTACCGTGCCTTTAATCGGGTCTAGACGGTTATAGCCTTTGCCGGTGCGAATCTCAGGCTCAGCATCAATCTCAAAGCTAGGCACACCAGCCACTTCTGGCTTAGGAAGCGCTGCGAGTATCTCTTTCACCCATGCCTGCACATGCTCTGCAAAATCAACATCCAACTCTTTTCGCGCAGCAAATGATGTGGCGCCTAAACGTTCTAATTCAGCATCGAGATTACGCGCAAACTGACAAAAATCAGGATAGCTACTATCGCCCAACCCAAGGGTTGCAAAGCTGACATCGTTAAGCGGCGTGCCTTGCTCACCTTTCAATATCTCAAAGAAATCCACGCAAGTCTCAGGCGGGTCACCCTCGCCATGCGTTGCGGCAACAAACACCACCGGACCATCAAGCTTAGCGATAGATTTTGCGTCAAACCGGCCAATCGGCTTGCTTTGCACTTTCCAGCCTTGGCCCTTTGCAGCTTTCGCTAATTGCTGCGCCACCATTTTTGCATTGCCGGTTTCTGTCGCAAATAGCACAGCCAATTCTGGCTGCGGACCCGACGCAGATGCAGATGCTTCTGCACCACCGGCTTTCGCTGCAGCATATCCGGCCAACCACGCAAATTGATCGCGATTAAGCGTGGATTCGAGTTTGGCAAGTAACGCCAATTGATTTTTTGTTAGCATCTAATTCGCCCTTACCAATCGGCCATTGACCATGTGCAATCCGCACTCTTGTGCTGATTCATCTTCCCACCACCAGCGACCTGCACGCAGTGGCTCGCCGGGCTGAATAGCACGCGTACATGGCGCACAGCCAATGGATGGAAACCCCTGATCATGTAGCGCGTTATACGGCACTTTATGCTGCACGATGTATGCTTCTATTTCTTCCAGCTCTACATCAATAAGCGGATAACATTTCACCAGCTGGTGTGCGTCATCCCACTCAGCAATAGGCAAATCTGATCGATGATCTGAATGCTCTCTGCGCAAGCCGCTTACCCAGCAATTGACGTCTTTAAGCGCGCGCGTGAGCGGCTCAACCTTGCGCACAAAACAGCAGGCTTTACGGCTCTCCACCGATTTATAAAAGCCATTTATGCCATCCGCCTGCACATATTTCGCCAGCGCATCAGGATCAGGATGATAGGTCTCAATACTTACCTTGTAACGCTCCATCGTTTCATCAAGTAGCGCGTAGGTCTCTTCAAATAAGCGGCCTGTATCGAGCGTGAAAATACGAATCGATAAATAATCATTGGCGATCACATCGGTAATCACCTGATCTTCCAGCCCCAAACTAGAGGAAAATGACACATTACCCTCTTGCTCAGATAACCAGCTCAACCGCTCTTGCCAGTCACGTGCTTCTAGCTCTGCAATAATCTCTGCAACATTATCTTTAGTGAATGGCATGTGGCCCTCCAGAAGATAGTGCCGGGAAGAAGGAATAGATATCTTGCGCTTGTTCTTTCCATTGATGTTGTTCACGCCATCGCACCACATCACCAACAATCAGTAATGTAGGCGACATGAATCGGCGATTGGCAAAGCGCGCATCAAAGTCCGCCAAGGTCGCTTGCGATTCCCTTTGATAGGGCGTGGTACCTTGCTCTATCGCTAAGATCGGCGTTTCAGGCGCAAGCCCGGCTTCTATCAATCGCTCACATAATAATTTGCGATGATGCGTCGTCATGTAAAACACCAACGTCTCATGCTTCGCATAATGCAGTGACTGCCAGAATGCATCATCATGCATCGTCTCTTTATAAAGCGTTAGAAAACGAACCGACTGCGCACCGCCGCGCTCAGTCAAAGGCACGCCTGCATAGGCTGCACAGCCATTGGCTGCCGAAATGCCTGGTACGATTTGGTAGGGCACATCAAGCTTGCGGGCAATCGCAATCTCTTCTGCACCATGTGCGTAAATCCCCGGATCGCCGCCCTTCAAACGCACGACAATATTACCATCGCTCAGATGCTGCTCGATGAGGCCGTCAATACTGTCTTGAGAATGCGAATGGCAGCCCTTGGTTTTACCAACCGAAATTTTCTCTGCCTCACGACGCGCATATTGCTCAATAATTTCTGGTGCAACCAAACGGTCATAAAGCACCACGTCCGCTTTACTCAACAAGCGAAGGGCTTTCACTGTAATTAACTCAGGGTGGCCCGGACCTGCTCCAATAAGGTAAAGTGCCGCGCGGTTTTTCTTCTCGCCATCTTGTTCTAACAGCAAATCAAACTGCTCATCTGCGCGACTCAAATTTCCCTCTAGCACCTCTTCAGCGATTGAACCATCAACCACCTCGTGCCAGAATAGTCGCTTCGCCTGAATACCATGAAGCGCATTCTTCACTTTGACGCGACGTGCTTTGACATAATCAATAAGCGTCGCCAGATTCCACGGCAGAACACGTTCAATCTTCTGCTTCACCATGCGTGCCAATACTGGCGAAATACCCGCACTTGAAATCGCAATTTGAAGCGGACCACGGCGCACAATCGCCGGAAAAATTACATCACATAATTCCGGCTGATCAACGACATTGACCAAAATACCTTTAATCTGCGCATCCAGATAAATTTGCTCATTCACTTCCCTGCGGTCCGTCGCCGCAATAATAAGTGCCGCACGATCTAACTGCGAAACGTGATACGCCTTTTCTTCGTAATAGACGTCATGTGCATCTAACAACTCACGCATCGGCTCGCTGATTGCTTCTGCATAGACACGCAATGTCTTGCCATACGCCAATAGCGTTTCCGCCTTTGCACGCGCAATATCACCACCACCGATAATAATGACCTGACGGCCATCATCTAATTTCATAAATGCGGGAAAATAATCCATCACTGAGCCTTATCTTGATTACCCTCATCCTATATCTCACAATTCACATTGTAAATACGAATAATTTTTGTATATTAAACCATGCCCTTCTGGTTAAGCAAAAAAATATGGCTTGGAATACAGATGCTTACATCTGTCGCATATTACGCCAGCGCTGGTCGGCCCATCTCCTCAGCGGAGCTTGAGGCGCATTATCGACTCAATAAACGCGCCTTAGAACCCATACTACAGCCGCTAGTGAAAGCAGGCATTCTTATCAGCGTATCGGGTAATCAGGGTGGGTATTATGTCGCGAAAGATGCGACGCTCAATGATATCATCCAAGCGCTTAGCCCAACGGGTAAAACGCTGAAGGCGACCACGCACGAATTTAGCCCAATACTCAAACCACTCATGCACCAATTACAGGACGAGTTCTCGCTAGCAGCAGCAAACACCAAGCTGTCTGACATTACGGCAAGCGCCGAAGAAGCAGGCATCATCAAACAATGGATGCATTACGAAGATTACGTGATTTAACTATGCAGCGCTCAGGCGTTTACCTTGAGCTGGTGAGTCGGATAGCAATGCCGACACAATCTTACGCGCCACATCTTCTGGCTTAGAAAGCTGCGATGGGTCCTCACCCGGAAATGCTTGGGCGCGCATATGGGTCGCCACCACGCCCGGATCAAAAATATTGGCCTTTACATTGCGGCCTTCATTTTCATTCGCATATGTCAGGACCAATGCTTCTAACGCTGCTTTACTCGCCGCATATGCACCCCAATAGGGGAAGTTGCCATGCGCTGCACCAGACGTTACAAATAACGCGCGCGCATCGTCAGAGCGCTGAAGCAGCGGGTCCATGCTGCGCAGCAATCGGTAATTCGCCGTGAGGTTAATATCCATAATCTGGCCCCACGCCTTTGGCTCAATATGCGCAACAGGCGTCAGATGACTAATGATCGCCGCATTACCAACCAGAAGATCAAGCTTACCCCAGCGCTCATAAATATTGGCACCAAGCTGATCGATTAAATTATGATCTTTTAAATCGAGCGGTACGATCGATGCCGAACCACCCGCAGCCTGAATCTCATCATCCAGCGCTTCAAGTGCTCCCACGGTACGCGCCACCAAAATAACATGACAATTTTGTTCGCCCAGTTGCTTGGCAACTTCTCTTCCAATGCCACGAGAGGCACCTGTCACTAATGCAATTTTTTGATCAGACATTAGGCGGTACCATACCCACCGAATAAATCAGACTGATTCGAGCGGACGCCATTCTCTTGGTCAATAAGAGGAACAGGATACTCGCCGCTAAAGCAGGCATCACAATATTGCGGACGCAACTCATTGCGCGCAGCTTCACCCATGGCACGATACAAACCATCCATAGAGATAAAGCCCAGTGAGTCCGCACCGATCATCTGGCACATTTCTTCAATCGTATTATTCGCAGCCAGCAATTTATCGCGCTCTGGCGTATCCACCCCGTAATAACAAGAGTTCGTCGTAGGTGGGCTAGCGATCAGCATATGCACTTCCTTCGCACCTGCTTCGCGCACCATACCAACAATCTTCTTCGATGTCGTACCGCGCACAATACTATCATCAACCAAGATGACGCGCTTACCAGCAATCATCGCTTCATTGGCATTATGCTTTAACTTCACACCTAAATGGCGCACCTGATCGGTCGGCTCAATAAAGGTTCGGCCAATATAATGATTGCGGATAATGCCAAGCTCGAATGGTGTATTCGAGGCCTCGGCATACCCAAGCGCTGCAGGCACACCAGAGTCCGGCACCGGTATGACGGCATCTGCTTCTATTCTGTGCTCTTGCGCTAACTCTGCACCAATTTGTTTGCGCACCTGATAGACATTCTTCTGTCCGACATAACTGTCTGGGCGTGCAAAATAGACATATTCAAAAATGCATAAACGTTTCTGATCAACTGGAAATGGCGTCATACTTTTTACACCGCTCTCATCGATGACGACCATCTCGCCTGCTTCAATGTCGCGAACATATTCCGCGCCGACAATATCAAAGGCGCAGCTCTCGGATGCCAGAATATACGCATCCTTCAGCTTACCCAATACGAGTGGGCGAACACCTAACGGATCACGCACACCAATCATGCTTTCATTGGTGAGCACCACCAACGAATACGCACCCTGCACTTGCTTGAGCGCATCGGTTAAGCGGTCTTCCACGCGAGTGGGTTGCGAAGTCGCGATCAGGTGAATGATCACTTCTGTGTCAGACGTTGATTGGAAAATCGAACCACGCTTAATCAATTCTTGGCGCAGCGTAAGCGAGTTGGTTAAATTGCCATTATGCGCAAGCGACAACCCACCAAAATCAAATTCAGCAAACAGTGGCTGCACATTACGCAAATGCGGCTCGCCAGTGGTTGAATATCGGTTATGCCCTATCGCTGCAGGGCCTTTTAATTTCTCAATCACCGATGCGGCATTGAAGTTATCGCCCACCAACCCAAGCGCACGATGCGAATAATAATGCTGACCATCACGGCTAACAATACCGGCAGCTTCCTGACCACGATGCTGAAGCGCGTGCAATCCAAGCGCCGTAATAGCAGCAGCATCGGCATGTCCAAACACACCAAATACCCCGCACTCTTCATGAAACTTATCGAATGGCTCTGTCATCTATTCCGTTTCTTCAATCATCTGTTCGAGCTCATCAACATCCATCCACTCGAACCCGTCGGTGCCTTTCATCGGCTGATCATCAGTCTTCAACTCAACATCCAGCGCACGTTCCAGCTCGGTGGTTTCTTCCTTATCAGCCGCCAACGGCGAAATATCATCCAAATACTCTGGTGCCAAACGCGCAAGCAGCACCGCGCCCGATTCTACATATGGACGCGTTTTAGACGTCGCAAGCCATTCTGGGAAATCTTTTTCGCTCATCACCAAACTGAAAATAAAGTAGCCAAGCGATAGCAGCATCGCCGCGCGAATCACGCCAAAGCAAAAACCAAGCATATTATCTAACATGCCAACGTCCTTGCCACGTCGCACAAAGCGCATCAGGAAGCTATTGAAAATCGAAATACTGATCAGCGCACCAAGGAACGTACCCATTGCCGCCAACCCACTAGAGATCACATCGCTGGCGACATGTGGCTTGATATGAGCGGCCACATCAGGAAAAGCATACAGCGTGACAATCGAAGCACCAACCCACGCACCCAGCGATAAAAGCTCGGTGACAAAACCGCGAAAGAAGGAAAGCATGGCAGACAAGCCAACTACGCTAATCACAATTAAATCGAAAATATTAAAACTGGTTTCTACCATTGTACCACGTTAGATCGATTCATAGTTTGTCAGGCGACATGCGTCTGAGCATTGTCATATACCGTTTGGCGCAGCAAAGCTACCAGTTCTTGCACATGGTTGATGACCTGCACCTCACCCGCATCCGAGCCACTCTTTTTCTTCGAGACCGGACAGTAAGCCAACTCAAAGCCAAGCTTGCGCGATTCTTTGAGTCGCTGGTCGCTACGCCCCACTGGGCGGGCCTCTCCCGACAATGCAATCTCACCAAACCAAACCGATTTGGCAGGCATCGCCAAATCATTCAGCGCAGATAGCAATGCCGCAGCTACGGCCAAATCAGCCGCAGGCTCAGATATGCGCATGCCACCCGCTACATTCAAATACACTTCCTTGTCGCTAAACCGAATGCCACAGCGCGCCTCTAGCACGGCAAGCACCATCGCCAAGCGATTACTATCCCAGCCCACCACAGCACGGCGAGGCGTTGCCAATGGAGATTCCGCGACCAACGCCTGAATCTCAACTAACATTGGGCGCGAGCCTTCCATGCCAGCAAACACAACCGAGCCGCTGACTGCCTCATCACGATCGCTGATGAAAAGCGAAGACGGGTTCTGAACCTCAATCAGCCCCTTCTCCTCCATCGCAAATACGCCAATCTCATCGGTTGCGCCGAAGCGGTTTTTCACCCCGCGCAAGATACGGAATTGATGGCCGCGATCCCCTTCAAAATACAGCACCGCATCAACCATATGCTCCATCACGCGTGGACCGGCGATCTGGCCGTCTTTGGTGACATGACCGACTAAAATAATCGCAATATCTTTGCGCTTGGCGAGCTTAATCAACTCATTCGATGACGCGCGCACCTGAGACACCGTGCCGGGCGCCGCATCAATCGAATCGATAAACATCGTCTGAATCGAATCGATAATGACGACATCTGGCGCATCCGCACTATCTAGAGAAGTAATAATATCGCGCACCGAATTGGCCGTCGCCAATTCAACATTGGGGGCTGCCACATCCATGCGTTGCGCTCGAAGCTGTAATTGCGCGACGGATTCCTCGCCCGATATGTACGCACATTTGTGGCCCGAACCACTCATTTGCGCCACTAGCTGCAGTAATAACGTCGATTTACCAATACCGGGGTCGCCACCTAGCAAAATCGCCGATCCGGGCACCAAACCGCCACCCAATACGCGATCTAGCTCCGAAATACCGGTTTCATGGCGCTTTAATGGCGCTACAGACGCATCAACAGCGGTAAATTCGATGCTTTTGCCCTTTTTTGCCCCCAAACCCTTGGGTGCTTGTTCAATTATCTCTTCAGAAATGCTATTCCAAGCCCCACAATCACCGCATTGACCGGCCCATTTTTGCGAAATGGTCCCACATTCATTGCAGATATAGCGTGCAGAAGACTTTGCCATGGCCCAAAATGCCTTAAAATTGTAGGGTTAGCGTCATAATTATGTAATCTCAGTGCGCTAGAGTGATGTAGAACGGGAGAAAATGCAAGCTTATGGGATACCTCGATGGAAAGGATCAATCGCCGATAGGACAGCTGCGCTATATGCAGCATGTCTATAGCGAGATTTTGCACGGCAAAAAGCCGCATATTGGAGTCGATTCGATCATCCCATTCGAAGGCGAAAACGGCAATAGCGGTAAAAGCGGCCCAACCCCTGATCATCGATTTGACGGCAAGCAACGCACCTTCCACTTACTTCAACACATGGATGAGAATAGCTGCCTGTCCGAACAGCCCGGCACCTATGTCGATTTAGAAATTGCAGGTAAGCGCGGATTCGGAACCGAAAAGCATACCAAAGATGGGGTAACGCCCATTGTTAAAGAGCGCATCACCGATTTCCATCCAGTAGCGTCCAATGTCATTAACAGCATCCTATCCCTTAAAAACCACATCAGCGGATATACCCGATCACAGGATATTCTAATACTCGGAGACCCTTCAACGGAACATCTGCTAAATGAAAGCCCGATTGATTACGAATCCTTGAGTGCCATTGTCGTTCCAGAAACAGGCAATATCCAAATGGCTGAAAAGCTAACCAAAATATTGGGCGACAAATTAGAAGGTGCACCAGGTACTGAAGATGTAAAAATTATATTCTCAAATCGTGCCAGTGTTGGGTTCTGGCGCCCTGTAATAGCAAGCTTAGGTGAAAATTACGCACACTGGCTAGCCAATACAATGGGTGACAGACACGCCCCAGTCATTGACGCACCAATCAGCGAAAACATGAAGCAGCTTAATATTGTTGGCTGCAATTCCTATGACGACACGTCACGCATATTAGGAACATTAGGGCAGCCATCAACCACCAGACATTCGGGCAACCAAACAGACGAAGGCTATATCAAGCCCGGCGCCACCTTGCTGGTCGCCACCAAAACCCGCGATAAAATCTACGAGCTGCGGCATCAGTTTGAAGGCACCAACGTGCGTGTTCTCCCGCTAGATGTCATTGCAAATTTTAAAAATCCAAAAGAGATCAGCGGCACCTATGCCGCC
>JALEGK010000049.1 GCA_022763105.1 Rickettsiales bacterium
GTCGAATGGCCACTAAAATACCCCGCTCTATTTGCGAATGGTGAGCAGGCCGAAGAACGGATGCGCCAAGAAATCACAGCTGATGCAGACCGATTAATGAATGGGGAAGATTCTGAGCTAACCAAACGCATTCGCTCTATTCAAGGCGCAGAGCTATCAGACGGTTGGGCAAGAATGGTCTCAGATGCCCGTCGCGATGGCATCAAGCGCGGCTAATAACGAAGTCCAACACCCCGCAATATAGTATAAGACTTTCACATTGATTTCTAAATGTGATAAAAAGCCCGAAGTCACATCGGAGGGGTTCATGCATAATCAATGCGTCACAATAGCCGGAGGTTCAGGTTTTCTGGGCCGTTACGTCGTCAAACATTTGGCAAATGAAGGCTGGCGCATCCGTGTGCTCTGTACCGACACCATTGCCGCACAGCATCTAAAGCCCCTAGGCCAAGTCGGTCAGATCACCTTGCAATATGCCGATATCTGCAAACCCGACTCGCTGCAAGGCGTCCTCAAATCATCGGATGCCGTGATCAATCTGGTTGGCATACTCTACGAATCGGGTAAGCACACCTTCAAGAATGTGCATACTGAAGGCACCCGTCACCTTGTTGAAGAAGCGAAACGGGCTGGCGTATCAGAGTTCATCCAAATCTCTGCACTCGGCGTTGATAAAGCATCCAAGTCACGCTACGCCCAATCGAAGCTAGAAGCTGAAAACATCGTGCGCCAAGAATTCCCTAGCACTAGCATTATCCGTCCAAGTATCTTGTTTGGATCAGAAGATAATTTCTTCAACCAATTTGCTAAAATGAGTTTGATTGCGCCAGCCCTACCGCTTATCGGCGGTGGTCATACACGCTTCCAACCAGTCTATGTTGATGATGCCGCACGTGCCATTGTGGCCTGCTTGAACAATGAAGCGGCGCAAGGCAACACTTACGAATTGGGTGGGCCAAAGATTTACAGCTTTAAAGCACTGCTTGAATATTTAGGACAAGTCATCGAGAAGCCGCGCACCCTACTACCCATCCCATTTGCTGCGGCAAACCTAATTGGCTGCGTCGCGCAGCAACTACCCAAACCACCACTTACAAACGATCAAGTAAAGCTTCTGCACTACGACAACATCATCTCTGATGATGCATTAACTCTGAATGATCTAGGCATTGAGGCAACGCCTATCGAATCAGTGGTACCTCAATATCTCTCCCACTTTAGACGAGTGGCATAATTCGCATGAACAAAACCTATAATTCTTTCTTCGCAATCTTTGCGTCTGTCTATTCGGCAGATTTGTACCGAGATGTTGCAACCAGATGGAAAGGCTATGCGCTGCGCTACCTTTTCTTACTTAACATACTCATCGTGACGCCAACAGCAATCGTCGGCACCATCATGTTTGATGAAGCCATGTTCTCACGTGAAAACGATTACCCAAATATGGCAGAAACTTTCCTCGCCGAAATTGCCAGACAAGTACCCAAAATGGAATTCCGGCACAGTGAGATGCGCGTCATCGATACGGAACGCCATTTAATCCTCGTCTCTGTTGCGGGTAGTATTATTCCGCTAGCCATGATTGACCATGATGCATCTGAAACAGATTTTACCGAAGAAGGCCCACCTCTCATCTTGAGCAAAAAAAATCTCTATATTCAAAAAGCATCTGGATCTATTGAGATTAAATCCTGGGAATCACTTGGGGTTACAGATCGTTACTTCGATTCAATTGTAGTCGCTGACTTAGGTTCATACGCGTTACAAGAATTCGAAAAAGAACGCCCTCGTTTTATGGTAATGGCCGGCATCTTTATCTGGTGCCTGGCACTGCTATTGCTGTTCTTCTGGCGTGTTTTATTATCACTCATATACGGCGTTGCTGCCATCGGCCTAAGCTCAATGCTCAGTAACAGGCTAGACTTTATCACCGCATCTAGAATTTCTGCTGTGGCTATGACTCCGGCAATCTTAATCGACATCGCGCTCGCCCTGGTCGTTCAAGACACGATGATGTGGCCGTTATTCGCTGTAATCACAATTGGTTATATTACTTACGCTATCCGCAGCCTTGAGCCTGTAGACGAGCCGGAGCAATCTTAGGTATTGTATTGTTATGTTTGCGTTATTTCATTCTCCATTGATGCCCGCCTGCCGTAAAGTCAGAGTCTTGCTGCGCGAAAAAGAAATCGACTTCCAATTGGTAGAAGAAGATTTTTGGCAACGCCGCGTTGACTTCTTCCGCCTAAACCCAGCCGGTGAAGTGCCCGTGCTAATGGATGAAAAAGCACTGACCCTGTGTGGTGCTTATTCAATCTGCGAATATCTCGAAGAAGCCTTCAAAGAAGTGCGCCTGATGGGTTACCGCCCAGAAGAAAGCGCAGAGATTAGACGATTGGTTGAATGGTTCGACGTGAAATTCGAAAAAGAAGTCACCAACAATATCTTATTCGAAAAAGTCTATCGCCGCCTGATGGGTTACGGTGAGCCAAGCTCAGAAGCCATCCGTGCGGGTAAGAAAAACCTATCCTTCCACATGGATTACCTGAACTATCTTCTCAATGACCGTAACTGGCTTGCAGGAGAATATATCACCCTTGCCGATATCACCGCCGCATCACAACTCTCAGCGCTTGATTATCTGGGCGATGTCGATTGGGAAGGCCGTCCATGCGTGAAAGATTGGTACGCACTGATCAAGTCACGCCCATCATTCAGAGAAATTTTAGAGGACCGCATCACTGGTTTTCGTCCCCCATCGCACTATATGGATCCTGACTTTTAATCTTCATCGGAGGCCACCATGGCAGAGATTCTTATCTATTCCACCCCTGTATGCCCATATTGCGTGCGTGCAAAACAATTACTAAGCGATAAATCAGTCGCTTTCACAGAGATCGATGTATCCGACCCGCAAGAGCGTATGAAGCTGCTAGAAAAAGCAAACGGACAACGCACCGTGCCACAAATCTTCATTGGCGATAAGCATATTGGCGGCTATGACGATCTGGCGAAACTGGACCGCTCAGGCGAGTTGGATGAACTGCTAGCCAGCTAATTCTGTTGCCACTTCATCACAATTGCACCAGCGGCGTCAGCATTCCGCCCACATCTTGCTGAGATAAAAGCACTTTTGCTTAACAGCAGGCAGGGCTAGATTTTACACTGACTCAAAGTCAAAAATAGTGGATACACAAACCGGCAAGCGCAAGGTTGCGAATATACGCAACAAGAGGTTGATATGGTTTGGTGGATGTGGACTGCCCCATTCGCTTCAGCAATGATGAATCCTGTTTTTCAGGATGCTGAAGCACACACGGAGCAGCCAAAAGAAAACACAAATGGACAGCATTACGATGCGCTGGCCGAACATGGGCTGCAAGCCTGCTGCAACTGGCGTCCTGATGATGGCTTTTATCATTTCTCCTCAAATTGGATTCGTGTAACGGGAGTGTCTGCACCAGATAGCAAAGGCACACATTTCTACGAGCATTTTCATCCCGATAGTCAGGCAGAATTTGAACAGGGCATTAAAACCCTCTTCCACCCTGACCCGCAAGAAATCACCGATAGCTACAGCTTTGATGCGCAAATCATGCGCGGCGATGGCTATTGGGCATGGCATCACCTCACACTCATCCCAATGAGACGAGGTGCAAACTCTTTTGTCTCTGTTTTGTTGCAAGACGTGACCGAGCGCAAATCGATGCAGCAAGATGTTGAACTGGCTAAGCGCGAATCAGACATTGCCAATTATGGCCGCTCGTCATTTCTATCGAACATGAGCCACGAACTTCGCACGCCACTTAATGCGATTATGGGCTTTGCGCAATTGCTCGACCAACAATCCAGACAAGGGCATGTGCAGCAATCAAACGACTACCTGAAGCTTATCCAACAAAGTGGCGAAGAGCTGCTTACCAAAATCAACGATCTGATCGAGATTGCAAATATCGATGCCACATCAGCTCGCCTCTATGAGGAGCCAATCAACCTCAGAGAGATTATTGATGCCGCAATGGAGATGCATAGCCATCTGGCATTCGAAAAAGATATCTCGCTTCTATTAGATAACCGTGTACCGCAATTAGTGCTCATGGCTGATCGCACCAAATGCATTCATATTCTGAGTCACCTCATATCGAATGCCATTAAGCATAGCCAATCATCGGGGCAGGTCATTATCACCGCTAAAGCTGACACTAAGGACGGCATTACCATCAGCGTGAAAGATAGCGGTATTGGCATCACGAATAAGCATCTAGAAGAGATCAAAGACGCACTTCGTTCACGCCAATGTTATTACCGCACCGATATTTCAAGCGTAAGACTGGGGCTTTCAATCGCTAAAGAGTTCGCCGAATTGCATGATGGTCAAATCGACATTCAAAGCGCGCCCGATCAAGGAACCTGTGCCAGCCTTCATATTCCAAGCGGCCGTATCGTTAGCCTTTCTGCAAAGGTAAAACCGAAAATCGCTAGCCTCGCATAGGCTTGAGCTTTGCATGCTTAGGCGCTATGATGGCGCCCATGAGAGACATTCAACGCACCATTCTTGAAGCAGCCTTGCCCCTCATCCCTTTTGAGGGATGGAGCATGTCGACATTAGAAAAAGCGGCGAGCGAAGCCAAGCTCTCACCATTAGATGCGCAGCGTGCTTTCCCTGAAGGTATCACCCAAGCGCTACAAATATTTTCCGCTGATGCAGATGAAAAAATGTTGCAGACCCTAGAGTCTGATTACAGCATGGACACCATGAAAATCCGCGAGCGAATTAGCACAGCCGTTATGGTTCGCCTGAAACAGAACCTAGCCCACCGCGAAGCCGTTCGAAGAGGACTTGCCTACTTTGCTCTGCCGTGGAATATGCCCGCCGGTACGCAGTCTTTATACAAAACGGTGGATGCAATGTGGAAGGCCGCTGGCGATACCTCAACCGATTTCAACTTCTACACCAAGCGCGCGACATTAGCGAAAGTCTATATGACAACCCTAAGTGTTTGGCTCAATGATGATTCAGACGAGCTAGCAGATACGCAAGCCTTTCTGGCACGTCGTATTGAAGATGTCATGCAGATTGAAAAGCTCAAGGCGAATTGCAGAAAAGCAGTCGAGAACTCGCCTCTGTCTACACTCTTCAAAGCTTCTTAGGCAAATTCCATATCGAACTCAGGCGCCTTCAAAATCGCGGCTTCCTGCGTATTGATAGCGTAATATAAAACCGACCCGGATATCATCGAAATGGTGCGGAATTTCTGATAGCGCAGCTTGCTAATTTTATCCTGCATCAGCTCCATTAAAATTTCGGTATGCATGCAGCAATCACCATTCTCTTCCAGCACTAAATCGCAATGCTCCATTTCCGGAACACTCGCAAAGTAATTATGTATTTTGTAGTTCTTCTTCTGAACCCGCACGCAAGCTAAATCACTGACGCGTTGCTCTGGGCGGTAATCCATATAATCGTTTACATTATCAATACGGCGATAATTCATCGCCTTCTTCAACCACACCTGATAATCGGCGGTAGTCACTTTCGTCATCTCTGCACCATACACGCCCGTGTCATCAGCAATCGTAAAGTCTGGCCCTTCGCCTTGATGGTTCTTGATAAAATCAACCGGAAACGAAAACAGATTATAATGTTTGAGAATGGCGAAATATTGAATCAGGCATGCCACTTCGATCTTATCTTGTTCTTCTAACGATGAGTGAAACAACTCGTTGAAGCAGGCATCTACTTCATCTTCCGAATATACGCTGCGAAAGAACACCGGATTCATGCCCACATGATAACACGATTTATCAATAATTAAGATGGTTAGAATGTGGGGTGTGAAAAATCTTACTGACGGCCAACGACATGCATAGCACGAGACTCGTCTACAATATCCTGAAAATGGTTTTCAGTGCGTTGCCCCTCGCGCGCGGGGTGCCACCCCTGAGTGTAATCAGGAATAGCCTGTGTAGAATGAAGTCCTTTGCCAGATGCCAACTCCAGACGGCCTTCAATCTCATCAAGAAATCCCTCATACTTTTCTGAAGTCTCCAGCTCGGCATCAACTTTTGGATCGTTCAAAAAAGCGGCAGATAAACCCAAAGCGGTAAATGCTGCGCCAATTTTAAAGAACGCGCCTGCAGCAGGGAAATTGCCGGTTGCTAAACCAATGACCATTCCCACAGCACACAAAGCTGCCACACCAAGTGACAAACCACTGAAAATACCAATACCGTTAGGCTTCACTTCCGTTGGGTTCATCTTGGAATAGGCATAAAGACTGGGCACATTGACACCATATGCATCACGCAAATATTGCGCTCGTTCGCCTAACTCATAGCGTCTTGCGCCTAATTTGTTCGAATCTTCCACATTGTCGAGACGGAAGGAATTGACAATATCTAATATGCTCATGGCTTTCTCCTAGCTTAACTATAGAAGAAAACCTCTAAAAGCGGTGTGACAGTTTCATGAAATATACTGCTAAAGCAGCGATTTACATATGAATCGCTTTGCCATACGCATCCAGCACCGACTCATGCATCATCTCAGACAAGGTCGGATGAGGGAAAATGGTATGCATCAGATCTTCTTCTGTGCCTTCCATTTGCATGGCAATCGCATAGCCCTGAATCATCTCGGTCACCTCAGCACCCACCATATGTGCGCCTAGCAGCTCACCAGAATCAGCGTCAAACACAGTCTTCACCATGCCTTCTGGCTCACCCAGAGCAATCGCCTTACCATTCCCGATAAATGGGAAACGACCGACTTTCACATTATGACCCGCCGCTTTGGCTTTCGCCTCGGTCAGACCAACGCTTGCCACTTGCGGACGACAATAGGTGCAACCAGGAACACGTTCAGTCTTAAGCGGCTTCACATGATGCCCGGCAATCTTCTCAACACACAACACACCTTCATGGCTCGCTTTATGCGCCAACCAAGGTGGGCCGGTCAAATCACCAATAGCGTACACGCCTTTCTCATGCGTCTCGCACCATTCATTGGTGATGATATGCGTTTTCTCCACCTTCACTTTGGTGCCCTCAAGGCCAATATTCTCAACATTACCGACAATACCGACGGCTAGAATCACACGATCAAACGTCTCGGTTTTCTCTTTACCGTCTTTGTCTTTCAACGTGGCCTTCACATTATTTTTGCCTTTTTCCAGTTTAGTCACATTGGTACTGGTCTTCACCTTCATACCCTGAGACTCAAACTGCTTTTGTACGAACGGAGAAATCTCTTCATCTTCCACTGGCAAAATACGATCCATCACTTCCACAAGCGTCACATCCGCACCCATATTCTGATAGAAGCTCGCAAACTCAGAACCAATCGCGCCCGAACCAATCACGAGCAACTTCTTAGGGAATGTGTCTGGCACCATTGCTTCTTTGTAGGTCCACACCAACTTACCATCTGGCTCTAGGCCCGGCAGGTTACGCGCACGTGCACCGGTTGCCAAAATGATATGCTTCGCATCCAAATCAGCGACTTTCTTTTTCTTATCATCGACCACAGATAATTTACCCGCACCTGCAAGCGCCCCATGACCATCATAAACGGTGATCTTATTTTTCTTCATCAGGTGTTTGATGCCTTGCGTTAACTGCGAAGAAACATCGCGCGAACGCTTCACCACTTTCTTCAAATCAAACGACACGTCTTTGACAGAAAAACCATAAGACTCGGCGTCATTGAACAGATGAAAAATTTCAGAGTTGCGCAGCAATGCTTTGGTCGGAATGCAACCCCAATTCAAACAAATACCACCCAAATGCTCGCGCTCAACAAGCGCGGTCTTCATGCCTAATTGTGCTGCACGAATTGCTGCAACATAACCACCCGGGCCACCGCCCAATACTACGATATCGTATTTATCTGACATGAAAATTCCTCTTACATAAACATCAGGATCGGATTTTGAATATAGTTCTTAAACAATTGTAAGAACTCGGCGCCAAGCGCACCATCAACCGCACGGTGATCGGTTGAAAGTGTCACCTTCATCACATTGACCACGGCAAACTCACCATTGCGACGCACAACTTTTTCTTCGCCCGCACCGACGGCCAAAATACACGCCTGCGGTGGGTTAACGATAGCTGCAAATTCCTGCACACCAAACATACCAAGGTTCGAGATCGAGAATCCGCCACCTTGATACTCTTCCGGCTTCAAATCACCGCTGCGCGCACGGCCCGCGAGTGATTTCATTTCCTTAGAAATTTGTGGCAATGATTTCTGATCAGCATTTTTGACAATCGGTGTAATCAAGCCGCCATCAATGGCAACCGCAACCGATACATCAACATTGTTATATTGAATAATCGCATCATCATACCATGACGCATTACATTCTGGCTTATCGCGCAGACTGCATGCGACCGCTTTAATGATCATGTCATTCACTGACACCTTATAAGCAGGCTTGCCATTTTCATCTGCGGTTGCTGCAGCATTTATCTGGCCACGCGTTTTCAGCAGATCATCAATTTCGCACTCAACCGTTAGGTAGAAATGCGGGGTTTGTTGCTTCGATTCGGTTAGGCGTTTTGCAACCGTCTTTCGCATCATCGAGTTTGGCACCTGCACCATTTCTACCGGATGACGTTTGACCGCACCACCGCCACCAACACCGCGCAGTAATGCTTCTTCGACATCTGCCTGAATCACACGGCCATGCGGACCAGTTCCGGAAACGCGCGAAAGATCGAGCGCTTTGTCAGCCGCCATACGTTTTGCTAAAGGCGATGCTTTCACCTCGCCAGCCGCAGCCGCTTTGCCAACTTTCTTGACCGGAGCATCAGGCGCCTTTGTTGCTTGCGGTGCGAGTGCCGCAGCAGGTGCCGGACCTGCCGCTACCTTTGGTGCATCATCATCTATTGCTGCACTATCATCTGCCGCTTCTTCCTTTGGTTTTTCAACCTTCTTAGGCTTCCAAGCATCGATTGCTTTTTTGTCTTCGCCTTCTTCCAAAAGCAGTGCAATCACTTCATTGACCTGCACACCTTCCGAGCCTTCAGCCACCAAAATCTTACCAATCGTTCCCTCATCAACCGCTTCCACTTCCATGGTCGCTTTATCGGTTTCGATCTCGGCAATCACATCGCCAGAGCTAACAGCGTCACCTTCTTTCTTTAACCATTTGGCTAAGTTACCTTCCGTCATGGTCGGTGAAAGTGCTGGCATCAAAATTTCTATTGGCATGGAGATAATCCTTGAATCTTATTTTTGATTAAGCAGCGAGCGGATAGCACACATCCTTGGCTGCATCGATAATATCCTGAACAGATGGTAGTGCGAGTTTTTCTAGATTCGCAGCATATGGAAGCGGTACATCTTTCGCACAGACTCGCGTCACTGGTGCATCTAGATCATCGAACAATTCTTCCATTGCAATCGCAGCAATTTCAGAACCGATACCTGCAACCGGCCAGCTTTCTTCAACGGAAATCAAGCGGTGCGTTTTGCGTACCGAATCAATGATGGTTTGCTTATCAAGCGGACGAATAGTGCGCAGATCAATCACCTCTGCATCGATACCTTGCTTGGCAAGTTCTTCCGCAGCATCAAGCGCGTGCTTCACGCAAATGGAGTACGCCACAATCGTAACATCCGCACCAGAACGCTTCACAGCCGCTTTACCGATTGGTACGATATGATCATCACCTTCTGGCACATCAAAATTCCAACCATACGTGATTTCATTTTCCAAAAAGACAACGGGATTCGGATCACGTATCGCAGCCTTCAAAAGGCCTTTACAATCCGCCGCATCATACGGCGCAATTACTTTTAGGCCCGGAATGTGCGCATACCAGCTAGCATAGCACTGGCTGTGCTGTGCTGCCACACGAGATGCCGCACCATTGGGGCCACGAAAGACAATCGGGCAACGAATCTGACCGCCAGACATATAATTGGTTTTTGCCGCAGAGTTGATGATCTGATCAATCGCCTGCATCGCAAAGTTCCACGTCATAAACTCGACAACTGGCTTTAACCCAGCCATTGCTGCACCTACACCCAAGCCTGCAAAACCATGCTCGGTAATCGGCGTATCGATCACGCGCTTATCGCCAAATTCATCCAGCAGCCCTTCGGTCACTTTATAAGCGCCCTGATACTCTGCTACTTCTTCACCCATCACGAAGACTTCTTCGTCACGGCGCATTTCTTCTGCCATCGCGTCGCGCAGTGCAACTCGTACGGTTTGTTCAGCCATGATTACTTATCCTCCACCAACACATCGGTCCAAAGCTCAGACACATCTGGCTCTGGCGATTCTTTTGCAAATTCGGCCGCTTCATTCACCTCAGCCTTAATCTTCTTATCGATCTCTTTAAGCGCATCTTCTTTCACGCCATGTTTCTCGGTCAGAAGCTTACTCAGATTGGCAATACAATCATTGCCGGTCTTATACGAGTCGACCTCTTCTTTGCTGCGATATTTCGCAGGATCAGACATAGAGTGCCCACGATAACGATACGTCTTCACTTCTAACAATAGCGGGCCTTTTCCAGAGCGCACATGCTCGCACGCCTCTACGCCTGCTTTGTATACTTCCGTTACATCCATACCATTGACCTGTTTTCCAGGAATGCCAAATGGCTCACCATGATGGAACAGGTCTGGCGATGAATGGTGACGCTTAATCGACGTACCCATCGCATATTCGTTATTCTCGATGATGAAGATAATCGGCAACTGCCACAACGCGGCCATGTTATAGGCCTCATAGACCTGACCTTGGTTAGCCGCACCATCACCGTAATAACACATATTCAAATTGCCATCATTGCGGTATTTGTGCGCGAAAGCCAAGCCAGCACCAATCGGCACAGACGCCCCCACAATACCGTGACCACCATAGAAATGTTTCTCGGTAGAGAACATATGCATCGAGCCACCTTTACCCGCAGAGATACCACTCGCGCGGCCTGTCAGCTCAGCCATAATAATTTTTGGATCAATATCGCACGCCAGCATATGGCCGTGATCGCGGTAAGTGGTAATAACCGTATCACCTTCAACGGAAGCATATTGCATGCCCGTAACAACTGCTTCTTGTCCGATATAGAGGTGGCAGAACCCGCCAATCAACCCCATACCATAAAGCTGCCCCGCCTTCTCTTCAAAGCGGCGAATCTTGAGCATGCGCTCATACATTTTCATCAACAACGCTTTATCGGGAGAAGCCGCTTTTTTCGACTTCTTCAGATCAACCACATTATCTTTATTTTTTGACTTCGCTTTAGCCGTAGACTTGGCCATAGTCACTCCCAACCTGATCAAATTTTGAATACGCTGTTTTTTACCTGAATGAGCGTGTAAGGCAAGCATATTCCTTGTTTTTTGGCAACAAAGCCATGCTGCACCGCACAAACCATTACCTTTATTCACTTCATGTCACACAGAGGCTTTCCTATTTATTAAAACTTGGGGTAAAATAGTTAAAACTAGTGAGGATAGATGGGCGAGACCATACTTGTAGTAGAAGATGATGAGACCAGTCTCATGATTATGACGACCATTTTAGAGAATGAGTCATACAACGTCGTAGGCGTCCCCAATGCTGAAGAGGCTTTGGAAAAACTCGCTGCACATCCAGAAACAAAAGTGATTCTGCTCGATTGGGTGTTGCCCGGCATGGATGGCATGGAATACCTAAAGCAGGTCCGCGCTAAGGAAGAATATAACCACATTCCAGTGATCATGCAGACCGGCAACCATACCGCTGGAGACGTTAAGAAAGCCATTGATACGGGTGCGGATGACTATTTAATCAAACCCGTAAATCAAGAAAAAGCCATACAGAAAGTAGCACACTGGTTAGAAACTGGCCGCAAAAAATAGCTATTCAGCAAGCACGATCATTTCATTAGGACCGACATAACCAAGCATGGCCCTCACCTGCTGATCAAGCAAATCCTTATCCAACGATTCACTACGCATGCCCTTCACCTGCAATTCAAGTGATGTACGTTTGGCAGTGACATCTACCAATTCCTCTGAGATCACATCTTTATAATGAAGCTGTTTGAAAAGCGCATATAGCCCGCGTTCACCATGCAGCGTGTGAAATGCAAAATACACGCAGATCGCACCCAATAACATCGGGCGCCAAGGAAAGCGGTTCATAGCGATAGGGGAGCGCATAGCCCTCTAGTCTTTATCAATGGTTTATACCAACTTAAAGTATAGACTTTCCGGCGTATTTTGCCACGTCGCCGATGCTTTCTTCGATGCGGATCAACTCATTATATTTGGCAGTGCGGTCCGAACGACACAGCGAACCGGTTTTAATCTGGCCACAATTGGTCGCCACCGCAATATGAGAGATGGTGGTATCTTCGGTCTCACCAGAACGGTGTGAAAGCACGGCATTATAGCCCGCACGCTGCGCCATCTCGACCGCTTGTAGCGTCTCGCTCAGCGTACCAATCTGATTCACCTTCACCAGAATCGCATTGGCTAAGCCTTTTTCAATGCCTTGCGCCAGAATCGTTGGGTTGGTTACAAACAGATCATCACCCACCAACTGAATCTTGCCGCCTAGCGCATCCGTAATGGCTTTCCAGCCATCATGATCATCTTCTGCCATCGCATCTTCAATCGAGATAATCGGATAGCGAGACACCAAATCGCTATAGTAATCAACCATACCAACCGCATCCAGTGACTTACCCTCGCCTTTCAGCTCATAGGTGCCATTCTCATAAAACTCGGTCGATGCCGCATCCAGCGCCAGTGCAATATCATCACCTGGCACATAACCTGCCGCTTCAATCGATTTCATAATAAAAGCGAGCGCTGCATCCGATGATTCAATCTGAGGGGCAAAACCACCCTCATCACCGACATTGGTATTAAGCCCAGCATCACGGAGTTGTTTCTTCAGCGCATGAAAGACTTCTGCACCCATACGTACTGCTTCTGCTTCAGACTCGGCGGATAGCGGCATAATCATGAATTCTTGCACATCGATTGGGTTGTCTGCGTGCGCACCGCCATTGAGAATATTCATCATTGGAACCGGCAGCACATGTGCGTGCGCACCACCAAGATATTTATATAGAGGCACACCTAAACTATTCGCAGCTGCATGCGCTGTGGCAAGCGACACGCCCAAAATCGCATTCGCACCCAGACGCGATTTATTCTCCGTGCCATCTAGCATGCAAAGCGCGGTATCAACACGTAGCTGCTCATGCGCATCAAAGCCCGCAATTGCATCTGCAATCTCACCATTCACATTCTCAACCGCCTGCTGCACGCCTTTACCCATATAGCGATTATCGTCATCGCGAAGCTCAATCGCTTCCAGCGCGCCAGTGGAAGCGCCCGAAGGTACCGCAGCACGGCCCACAGAGCCACATTCAAGCGCTACATCCACCTCTACGGTTGGATTGCCTCGGCTATCTAGAATTTCACGTCCATGGATTGCTAAAATGGCTGACATGCATCTCTCCTCATCTAAATGTGGGTGGAGATGTACAAAAGAATGCCGCTCGAATCAAGTAGTCGGTCAAAATCACGAGAAATAAATACCATATCTTAATACTCTAGTAATATTTAACTGTTAGTGTTTGTTCAGCATAAATTGAAATAGGATGATAAAATCATGAGCAAAATTGATGATCAGCATGTAATTGAAATTCTAAAAGATTCCAAATATGAATATGGCCAGCAGCCATCTCAAGCTGCTGAAACGGCTAAAATGGAATTAGCAAAACGAGTCGCTGAAGGTGATTTGACCATAAAAAGCATCGATGAAAGATTTCGCCCAGCATTTGTTAGTAGATACGCGTTAGAACAAGAAGGCTTAGGGCGCACACCAGTGTCAGCTGATAGTAAAGAAGCACAAGATAAATGGCCAGACGGAGCTTTAAAAGGTAACCACTATATTCGTGGCGCTGATGACGGATGGACAAATCTGCTGATAGATGAAATCAACAGTAAAGTAACGCAGCTAAAAACTGAAAAAGAGCTGGGTAACGATCTCAGTGTCATTGAAAATGGCGTTAAAGACAGAAACTGGTATGGTGAGGAAGGTGAAAAACTGAAAGCCAGCCTGGATACTGTTGCCGGAAAAATCCTGGACGGCAAATTAAGTAAGGACATGGTAGAGAAAGTTTTGGGCGAACGCTTTGGCAAGAGCGATAGAGACAGCCTTGATATGTTTAGAAATGAATTGGGTAGCGCACTTGATAGGGTTGGTAAAGCCAGAACTGCGGCTGAAGAAATTGGCAAGCAAGCATCTCTGGATCCGATAGATTTAACCGAAACCCAAGCGGCAATGCAAAAGGCTGCATCGGTTACATCGAATAAGGCATCCCCAGAGCCCAATGGCGCTTCATTGGTTTAAAACCAAACAAATATGGACGCATAAAAGAATTATGCAGCGTTAATTTGTGCCTTACGCACATCATCAATCTGCTTCATCTCAGTCAAAATCTGCTTCATATCATCAAGTCTGATCATGCATGGCCCATCAGACGGCGCGTTATCCGGGTCTGGATGCGTCTCCATAAAGACACCCGCCACACCCACAGCCAGCGCTGCACGCGCCAATACCGGCGCCATGGTACGATCTCCACCCGATGATTTACCCATACCGCCCGGCTGCTGTGTTGAATGCGTTGCATCCAACACCACCGGATAGCCAGTTTGAGCCATCGTCGGAAACGAGCGCATATCGGTAATGAGTGTGTTATAGCCAAAACTCACACCGCGATCGGTCAGAATGATCTTGTCATTGCCCGAATCTGCAATTTTCTGCGCGACATTCTGCATATCGTGAGGCGCTAAAAACTGCCCTTTTTTGACATTAATAATCGCACCGGACTCCGCGGCTGCAATCAGAAGGTCAGTCTGGCGACATAGGAAGGCCGGAATCTGCAAAATATCGACCACTTCCGCGACTTTCGCACATTGCTCGCGTTCATGAATATCGGTCAGCGTTGGGCAACCAAAGGTCTCTTTGATTTCAGCAAAGACCGGCAGTGACGCATCAAGCCCCAAGCCGCGTTTACCAGAAATACTGGTGCGGTTTGCCTTATCAAATGAAGTTTTGTAAATCAGAGGAATAGAAAGTGCATCGGTAATGGCTTTAAGCTCGGACGCCACCTCCATCGCATGATCGCGCGATTCCATCTGACATGGGCCAGCGATAAGCACAAATGGCAGATCATTACCCATTGAGAAATTTGAAATAGAAATATGCTTTGTCATGCGCCCTTTGTAGCGCATTTGGAAAGCTTCTTAAAGTGGAATATTTAGCCCGGCTGGTGTTGCGTTGCCTGATGAATCATCAGCGCGATCTTCTCTTGATGACGCTTCATCTCTTCAACATGGCTGCGTTGCATAATGCGATCAAGCGATAGCTCGACAAAATCAATCAGAGTAGCAACCACCACTTCAATCTGACGTTTCAGTTTCTTCACAATCGTATCAGCGACATTACGAATGCCTTGCGCGGCATCATGTACTTCCGCATTCACGCGCACATTATACGCATCAATTGCTGAGAAAATTTTGCGAAGCGCGCCTTCAATCTTGGTGCGGTTTTGTGCTTGGCCTTGGCCGTTATTCTCAGCAATCGCAATAAACTCTTCTGCTAGAATATCCGCTGCATCACCCACCTCTTCAGCGAGAGGCTGCACGATAGCGAGCTGTTCGGCAGGGTTATCAACAATCTCAGGGTCTACTGTGGCAATCAGCTCATCAGCCAGATCATACAGATCGGTAATCTCATAGTAAGATTGCTCTAACTCCTGCATCGTATATTCTGGGGTTTCTACTGTCATTGCTCTTCTCCTCGTGCTTAACTTGATACGGTAGCTGCTTGTTGCTGTTCAGCTCTAGCAGCAGCCCGAACTCGCTCATACTTTCTCCAGTCAGAGCGATTATCTTCATCTCTAGCCCAATCCTGAAACTTTGCTTGCGGATCAAGGCCTTTCTCCTGAGCGTAAGCCGTGGTGAATTTGCCTGGCATGTGCTCAGCCTGTGCTATTTCTTCTCTATAATCTAGCGCATTATCGTTACCATATTGTAAAGATTGCTCGAGTTCTGGTGAAAAGCCCGTTCCTGCGACAACCGAGCCACGCGTTTGAGGTGAATCTCCTAGCACTTTCGCATTGCGTGCATTCTGAGTTAAGCGTGAATTCGACAATGCTTCATCTGCTGAATCAAGCGCCCAATTGGTTGTAATACGTGCTTGCTCACCCAGCGTATTACCTGCAACAGTCTTCCATACTGCGTTACCTAACCAATATGAGCCAAAACCAATCAAGCCAGTGCTAACCCCCAAAGAAACAACTGCCGTATCAGCAGCGCTCGATAATAGTTCTTTACCGGCTTTAGAGTATTGTCCTTGCGTTAATGAGGTTGCCGATTCAATGATACCAGCAAGCGCTTTAGTTGCCGGAATGACATTCCAGCCAAAGGCGATATTTCCTATATTAAATGGAAGCAGCGTCAAAAAGCCGCCAAAACTACGCAAACCTTTTACCAGCTTCATGCCAACACCTGGCGATGAAACTTCATAAGCATCTGGATTGTAATTATATTCTTCCATATTCCATCAATTAGTTACACTCGTACCCTACTT
Organism: Rickettsiales bacterium; assembly: GCA_022763105.1. GTDB lineage: Bacteria > Pseudomonadota > Alphaproteobacteria > Rickettsiales > UBA3002 > JALEGK01. Next base: position 16,623 of record JALEGK010000049.1, read on the forward strand.
TGATACTTACCCTACAGTATAACCGATTGTATCTAATGAAACGTGACAGTTTCATGACATTTGGATGGATTTTATAACGTAAAAATAACCGCTTATTCAGATGAAATAGGGCGTGAAAGCAGGTTATCCACGGCAGAATCGATATCCACCAGCCCTTCTAAAACTTCATGCACCATCGTGCAAATAGGCATTGAAATACCTAGCTTTTTTGACAGTTGATAGACAGATTCAGCCGTTGTCACCCCTTCAGCCAATCCGAGCGTGTTACCTGGCAGCACTTCACCTATCGGTTTACCCTCTCCAATCGCGAAGCCAAGCGCCATATTACGCGACGTCGCACTCGAACATGTCAGCATTAAATCGCCAATACCCGAAAGCCCACTAAGTGTCTCAGGGTTGCCGCCTTTTACACGTGCTAAGCGCGACATTTCCGCCAATCCACGTGTGATAAGTGCCGCACGAGCATTCTCACCCAAATTGCGCCCCGTCGCAATACCGCAAGCAATCGCAATCACATTCTTGATCGCACCACCGACCTGCACGCCGACCACATCTTCACTGAAGTAAGGACGGAAGAATTTGCCACCAATCGCATAGATAATCTTCTCGGCAATAGTGCGGTTATAGCCTGCAATAGTGGTTGCCGAAGGCATGCCCATAGCAACTTCACGCGCGAAATTAGGACCTGACAAAATCAGCACAGGGTTCTCTGGCAGAATACTGCGCACCACTTCACTCATAAGCGATAAACTTCCGCGCTCAATTCCCTTAGACGCAATGATCACCGGAATCTGACTGCTCAACTGGTCAGACAGTGAAATACAGATGGTTCGGATATTCTGTGCCGGTACAGATAGAATCAGGTAATTCGATGTCTGACACACATGCGCCAAATCTTCGGTCACATTAATATCAGGATCAATGAACACATCCGGCAGATGAAATTCATTGACGCGTTTATTTGCAATCACATTCGCAACATTTTCATTGCGCGTCCACATGGTGACATCGCTGCCGCTACGATTCGCAACAACGGCCAACGCCGTGCCCCAACCGCCAGCACCAATCACTCCGAAATGTGGTCGTTCATCAACCATTAAGCCGCTACCGACAAGCCAATCACTACCGGCTCTCCATCAAGTTGTTGCTCAATACAATGCGCTGAACCATTTGCATCACCCTGCTCTAAACTCACCGCCAATGTCTGCTCAGAAATATAGTCAGCAAATTGTGCAATCGCGCCACTAGAAGATTGTGACACACTCAAACGCAACGCTATACGATCTGACACATTCAAGCCTGCATCTTTTCGCGCCTGCTGAATCAAGCGCACCAAGTCACGTGCCTTGCCTTCTGCTTCAAGCTCTGGCGTGACGTTCAAATCGAGCACAACCAGTGCGTCATTGGTAGACAGCGCCTGCGTGCCTTTGCTGTCTTTAGCTTGTAGTTGCAGCACATATTCTTCCGGCAGTAATTCCTCACCACCGACAATCATCTTGCCGTCTTTCTGTTCCCACTCACCATTGCGCGCAGCGCCACCAACGGCTTTCATTTTCGGCCCTAAGCGTTTACCCGCAACAGGGAAATGAATGGTCAGTTTGTAATCAGCAATCGCTTCCAAATCGTCAGAAAAAATAATTTCTTTAACATTCACCTCATCGGCAATCAGTGCTTCGTAATCTTTCAAGCGCGTTGCACCATCACCATATAATGTTGCAGAAGCAAGTGGCTGGCGAATACGAATCGTCTCGGCATTTCGAATCGATAGAATCGCATTACACGCATCGCGCACACGATCCATATCACTCACCAAATCATCCGCCGATGCAATGGCAGATGCATCCGGATAATCGGCCAAATGCACGGACTCTCCACCGCTCAATCCGGCATAAACGCTCTCGGTTACCATTGGCAGCAATGGCGCAACGGCACGGCACATCATGTGCAGCACAGAGTAAAGTGTATTGTAAGCCGATTGCTTATCCGCATCCTGCTCTTCCTTCCAGAAGCGGTTACGGTTACGGCGAATATACCAGTTATTGAGCACTTCAAAAAACTGCGTGATCGCAACACATGCTGCAGGTGTATCATACGCATCCAGCGATGCTTCCACCTTCTCAATCACGTCCTTGCACTTCGCTAAAATATAGCGATCCATGACATCTGTTGAACTCAAATCAAACGCGGCTTTCGCACCATCCGCATTCGCATAGAGGGTGAAGAAATTATACGCACTCCAGATCGGTTTAATATACAGACGAATCGCGTCATGAATAAATTTGCCTTCAGGATCAAGCAACAATTCCGAACCGCGCATAATCGGTGACGACATCATAAACCAGCGCAGCGCATCCGAGCCGTATTTATCGAACAGCACTTTCGGATCCATATAGTTCTTTAAGCGCTTCGAAAGCTTACGCCCCTGATCATCAAGCACCACACCATGACAGATACAGTTTTTAAACGGAATGCGATCAAACAACGCAACACTCAACACAAACATGCTGTAGAACCAGCCACGCGTTTGCGCTTCATACTCCACGATAAAGTCTGCCGGAAAATGCTCTTCAAACCATTCTTTATTCTCGAATGGGTAATGCACCTGCGCATACGGCATCGAGCCAGACTCAAACCAGCAATCAAACACATCTTCAACGCGCGTGTAAGTCTCGCCATTTTCTTCAATGACCACCTCATCAATGTAAGGGCGGTGCAGATCATCAATTTTCTTGCCGCTGGCAGCTTCCAGTTCTGCAATCGATCCGAATACTTTGATCTTACCAGATTCAGAACGCCATACCGGAATTGGGCAACCCCAGAAACGTGAACGCGAAATTGACCATTCGCGCGCATTCTCAATCCATTTACCAAAGCGACCATCTTTAATATGACCCGGAATCCAATTCACATCTTGGTTCAGCTCAACCATACGATCGCGGAATTGCGGCACATCGACAAACCAACTCGACATCGCCTTGTAAATAATCGGCTCATCGGTTCGCCAGCAATGCGGATAATTGTGTTTGTAATCTTCTTGTTTAACGAGCTGGCCACGAAGTTTAAGCCAGTTAATAATGCGCAAATTCGCCAAACCATATTTCTCTAGCTGCGCATCGGTATAAGGCTCGGCATCGCATGTGCCCGTGGTCTGTTTAATGACATTCAGACCTTGCAACGAAAGCGATGGGTTTGCCGCTTCCAACTCTTCTTTTGTGATTTGGAAATATGGTCCAACCACATGCATGAATTGCACGTCTTTGACATAACGCATGCCAATCGACTCCACCATATCCTTCGCACGCCAATTAGGTGGACGTACACCACCGGCAATCGTCTCAAATCCTTTTTGCTCAAATCCCCAATGCATCACTGCATGGCATAGCTCGCGCCCATATCCGCCATGCCAGAACTCTGGCAATAGCGCAGCACGCAAGGTGGGCAGTGCTTCCATATCATCGGTTTGTGCATAAAAGCTTAAACCCGCACGCCCCATAAATGCGCCCGTTTCTTTATGCTCTACCACCCATTGACCATAACCATGCTCTTCAAAGTGTTTAAGGTTATTGGCGAAATCTTCTCTTGCTTGCTCCACACTCATCGTGCCGTCATTGACGGTTTCCATGACAGTCGCATTCGTGTGCAGCTCAATAAATTTTGCTTCATCTTCGGGTGTTGGCACGCGCAAGGTGCATCGGCGACTATCCAAGCCACCATCATCATGAATGCTCACGGCAGGCAAATCGAAGATGGCTGAAGTGTACTTCCCTTCGCCGTCTACCGGCACGATGGTAGGAATACCAGCCTCAGATGCGATGCGTTGGTCATCCTCACCAAAGCCTGGCGCGATATGGACGATACCCGTACCTGAGCCTTCTTCAATAAAGTCACCTTCAATAATTTGGAATGCCTTTTCTGTACCCGCGAAATATGGGAAGAGTGGTTCGTAGGTAAGACCTAAAAGTTTCGCACCGTTGATTGTGACTGGTGCATCACCTTCTTCGTCATAACCCAGCTCTTTTGCGTATGTACCAAGCGATGCTTTCGCAACGACATAACAATTGCCATCTTTCTCAACTGCCACATACTCCATCTCAGGGCTTGCAGCTAACGCTAGATTACTCGGCAGAGTCCAAGGCGTCGTCGTCCATGCGCAAACATAATAATTCTCTGCTTCCGGCGCACCTTCCGGTTTGTCTTTCAGCTTAAACGCAACGGTAATCGCCTTGTCTTCTTTCTCACGTGTCGCATCATCTAGACGAATCTCTGATGTAGATAACACCGTCTCCGCCGACCAGCTATAAGGCATCACCTTGAAGCCTTGCGTGACATAGCCTTTTTTATACAACTCCGAAAATGCCCAGATGACTGACTCCATGAACGGAGTGTCCATGGTCTTATAGTCATTATCGAAATCCACCCAGCGCGCCTGACGGTTCACATAATAGCGCCAGTCGCCGGCATAACGCATCACGCTCGTGCGGCAATATTCATTAAAATTCGCAATACCATGATCGATGATGTTCTTACGGCCTGATATACCTAAGCCCTTCTCCGCTTCCATCTCGGCAGGCAGACCATGACAGTCCCACCCGAAGCGACGCTCCACACGCTCACCCTTCATCGTGTGATAGCGTGCAAACAAATCTTTCACAAAGCCGGTCAGCAAATGGCCATGATGCGGCAAACCATTGGCAAATGGCGGGCCATCATAGAACACATATTCATTATTCGCGCCCGCTTTGGTCGCGTCGCGCTGCTCAACCGACTGCTTAAACGTGTCGCCTTCTTCCCAACGTTTAATGACCTGCTCTTCCAGCGAGGCGAAATCAGGTGAAGAATCTATTTCCGGATAATGTGTACTCATAATGTTTAATCAGTATATCTGCTGTTTTTGAGGCTAGAACATAACGGTTTTGGTATGAATAAGACAATCACTAATTAACAGTGCCCAAAACTAGGTGAAAAGCCGACTTACCGCTTGTGAAACCACCATTTTGTCGATAAATTCTGTGTTTAATGTATGGAATAATGCTATGATTGAACGACGACTCACCCACCGATTGACCAAATATTGGGAGCTAATCCGCAAAGATCAGCCCTTACCCCGCTTTGAAAAATTCAACAGCGCCGCCGTGGATGACGTCTTTGCTACCTGCATGATTTTAAAGGTCAATAACCTGCCCAACGATAAGCTCAGCTATACCTTCTACCAAATGGGCAAAAAACTACGCGATTTATACAATGAAGACCTGACCGGCAACACGCTAAACCCCTCTCAGCGTATGTTTAAAGGTGCTACAGTCATCAAGCGCGCCGATGAGATGGCTAAGACGCTAGAGCCTATCTATGATGGCGGCCAATTCATCAATAGCGACAATAAAGTCATCAAATTCCGCTCATGCCTGTTACCTTTTGGGTTTGACGGACATATGACACATATGTTAGCCGGACTGTCTTGGCGCGAATTTTAAAATTGAGGTAAGGCTATGAAAGAAGCAACCAAGCTCGTATCATTAGGGCGTAACGCAAAGCGTGACTGCGGCTCGGTAAATCCGCCCGTGCACCGTACGTCTACGGTACTATTCGATAATTTCGCTCAAATGCGCGATTACGAAGCAGGTCGTAACGATCACCCGGGCTACGCACGCCACGGCACACCGACCATCCGCGCGCTAGAAGAAGCCATCTGCGAGCTAGAGGGCGGCGATTATTGCTGCATTACCGCTAGCGGCCAATCCGCAACCGTTCTAGCCATTATCGCATTTGCTAAAGCAGGCGATCACTTCTTAATCTCAGACAGCATCTATGCCAGCACGCGCTTCTTTGTTGAGCGTGAAGCAGAACGTTTAGGGTTAGAATATACGTTCTACAACCCAACCTCGACAGCCGAAGAGCTGGAAGCGATGATTAAGCCAAACACGGTGTTCATTTATGTTGAAAGCCCCGGCTCGCTCACCTTTGAAATGCAAGACGTGCCAGCCATTGCGAAAATGGCGCATGCTAATGATTTGCTGGTTATCTCTGATAGCACATGGGCGACACCTTTGGGCCAAGATGCCTTTGGTTTGGGCATTGATGTCTCGATCCAATCGGTCACCAAATATATCGCGGCTCACTCTGATCTGATGATGGGTGCCATCACGGTAAAAGAACCACACGCCAAACGCCTAAAAACAGCGCATCACCTTTATGCGATGATTCCGGGCGCAGACAATGCCTATCTAGCGCTCAGAGGATTGCGTAGCATGGCCGTTCGTATGCCTCAGCACGAGGCATCGACCTTAAAAGTGGCTAAACACCTTCAAACCAAGTCCTGCATTGAGCGCGTGCTATACCCTGCTCTGCCTGAAGATCCAGGCCATGCACTCTGGAAGCGTGATTTGACACTAGCATGCGGCCTGTTCGGAATCTTACTCAAAGACGGCTCGGAAAATAAAGTCGCCGCCTTCATCGACTCACTCCATCATTTCGGCCTAGGCTATAGTTGGGGCGGTTATGAAAGTTTGGTTACTGGCTACCAACCAAACACCATACGCTCCGCGTCTAACTGGTCAGAAGATGACTGGATTATCCGTCTGCATATCGGCTTAGAGAATGTCGATGACTTACTAGAAGACCTCGATCAGGCTGTCAGCGCAATGGAGAGCGTTAGCTAACTAATCGTTACGTGTGATGTTATCGCTACGAAGCGTCAGCCCAAAGCTGGCCGCTGTTGCCAATATCAGGGCGAAAGACAAAATATTACCGATCATAAAGTAAAGCGGCGAGGCAATGTCTGGTACTAATTCGCCGTAATACATACCAAAATGAAACCCGACCGATGCCGCCAACACCACGGCAATAATTTCAGTGCGTTTTTTGACAAGCGACATGACAATGCCAAACAAAATCACTGAACCTAAAAGAAACATGGGCATTAGCTTGAATATGCGATGATCAAGCACAACGGTCATGCCGACCACATAAAGCAGAATGAATGATAGCGGCATTAGCAACAACGCATTCTGGCGAATGATACTGGCACTCAGCCCAATCACTAACAGGACAATCAAATGATACGTATGCTCAATCGGCGTGGTAAAGCCCGCACTCACCCCAGCACTCGATGCGCCAGTGGTGGGCTGCAAAATAAGAAACGGCATCGCCCCAAGTAAGAAAATACTTGCGAAGAGAATAATAAAGCGTTTACTCGTCATGAACTCGGACATGCTTGCCAGCCGGAATTTAATTAACAAATCTTTACCATTAGGACTTATGATTGCAAGAGCTATCTCCCTTATTGTGATTGTGCTGAGCTTATGCACAGCCAACCAGACGCTCGCAAAAATGGTAGAGCAGCCGCAGATTAGTATTCTCGCTGACCCAACGCTAACCATTCCCTTAACTCAGATCGCGCGCGACTATGCCGCCCAACATCAGGTGAGCATTACCACCTCCTATGCCGCCACGCGCGAGCAAGAACAGCGAATCGCCAAAGGCATGGAAGCCGATATTTTTATCACCACGCTAGAAGACTCGATTAAAGATCTGAAGAACCAAGGGTTGGTAGATGTCTATTCGCAAATCCCCATCGCCAAAAACCGGTTGGTCATTGCGACGCTCAAAGACAACCCGATTGAGCTGATCCTGATTCGTAACCTCGCACTCGCTGGCGCACTATCAAAACAAAGTGCGCACTTTACCTTTGCATTGGGTGATCCAGAGTTTCAGGCAGTGGGAAGTTACGGCCTAGAAGCATTACGCAATTTCAACCTCGCAAGTGAGCTGGAACCTTTCTTTATCTTCCTGCAATCACCCGCCGATCTGCATAAGACGGTTGCTAGCGACAACTCATACGGCGTCATGTTCCAATCCGAAGTCGCACGCAATAAAGATTTAAAAGCACTCGATGTCTTCCCCGAAAATGTCCACCGCCCAATCATCTATCAGGCTGTGGTAGTCGCGGGCGAACACATGGCCGCCGCACGCGAATTCATGCAGCACCTAACATCGCCAGAAGCACTGACTATTTTGAAATCTTACGGATTTGAAGCACCTTAAGAGGCAAGCTCCTCTAACGGCCAACGCGCTCTTGGCTCTATCAACAAATCATCGATCAACCCCAGCGTAAAGCGCTCGAGTCCCGCCCATGCGATCATCGCACCATTATCGGTGCATAATGCCGGAGGCGGCACCACCAAATCAACATCATGCTCGGCGGTAAATGCCTGCATCGCTCTAGCAATCGCCTGATTCGCCGCCACGCCACCAGTAATCACAAACGGCAATGATGTATAGCCCAACTCAGCCGCCATATGCATGGCGTTGGAGCTACGCGCCAGTAAAATATCGATCACCGTGCGCTGAAACGAAGCGGCAACATCGGCTTTCACCTGCTCATCCAGATTGCCGTCTGCATCCGCGCGCTCGCGTAACGCATAACGAATCGCAGTTTTTAAACCAGACAGAGACACATCGCAGCCCGGCTTATCTTTTAGCGGCATCGGAAAATCGAACGCCTGTGCATCGCCCTGCAACGCCAGTTTCTCAATCGCTGGCCCACCCGGATAAGGCAAGCCCATCATCTTCGCGCATTTATCGAATGCTTCACCCAGCGCGTCATCGATACTGGTGCCAAGCACGTGGTACTTACCCACACCTTCGACCACCGCATACATAAAATGCCCACCCGATACCAAAAGCATCAGATAGGGAAAGGCAACATCGCTAGTAAGACGCGGCGTTAGTGCATGCCCTTCTAAATGGTTCACACCAATGATGGGTTTATCGTAAATCGCTGCCAGCGTTTTAGCGCTCATCACCCCCACAATTACGCCACCAATCAGCCCTGGCCCAGATGTCACAGCAATTGCATCCACATCATCCATGCTCAGTGCTGTATCTTTCAAGGCTTGGCCCAAGACCGGCTCTAACCACTCCACATGAGAGCGCGCAGCAATCTCCGGCACCACGCCGCCATATGCTGCATGTTGCTCTAGCTGCGTTTTCACCACATTGGCATGGATGTGCTTATGCTCATCCACAATCGCCACAGAGGTCTCATCACAGCTCGATTCTATTCCTAGCACGAATGTCATGGGAACGTTTCTAAGCTTTCCCTTGGCGTTTGACAAGCAACAGGCTAGAAAAGCAGCCATGATTGCATTGCCAACAACCATCCGCATCGCCACGCGCGCCAGCCAATTGGCCTTGGCTCAGGCAAATATGGTCAAAAACGCGCTTATCTCAGCCCATTCAGAGCTATCAGATGAGACTGTCGTGATTCTGCCCATGACCACCTCAGGCGATAAAAATCTGGAAAAAGACATCAAACAATGGGGTTATAAAGGGCTGTTTACGAAAGAAATTGAGGATGCACTGCTTCAAAATGAAGCCGATATCGCCGTGCACTCGATGAAAGATATGCCAAGCGAACTGCCAGATGGCTTAAAAATCGCCGCTCTACTACCTCGCGAACAGGCCGATGATGCCTTCCTATCAAAGCGTTTCAACTCCTTTGATGACCTGCCTGAAGGTGCCACAATCGGCACATCCTCTACCCGTAGGGCAGCAATAGCCAAGCATCTTCGCCCCGACCTAGAGATTGCACCCTTCAGAGGCAATGTGAATACACGTTTGCAAAAGCTGGAAAATGGTGAGGTCGATGCCACATTCCTAGCCGTTGCCGGGCTAAAGCGTATTGGCTTAGAGCAGCATATCACCCAGATCATGCCTCTGACCCAAATGTTACCCGCCATTGCACAAGGCGCCATTGGCGTAGAATGCCGTAGCGACGATACACATTTGAAGAGCCTTTTAGAGTCTATCCACGACAGCAACACCGAAATCACCGTATCGGCAGAGCGTTCATTGCTAAAAACCTTAGATGGAGATTGCCATACGCCATTATCTGGCTATGCTGAAATCGCAGATGGTCAACTGCATCTGAAAGCAATGCTATTTAAACCTGATGGCAGCGATGCTTTCACCGCGGAGCGTACCGCTGCATTAACCGAAGCGATTGAGCTGGGCAGGCTCGTCGGCGAGGAAATAAAAACGTTTAAATCATAGTGGAATTGGCAAGCTCATGACTACCCTACTCATCACACGCCCGATTGCAGATTCTAAGAGTTTAGAAAAAGACCTAGAAAACACATCGATTAAAACGGCGATCGACCCAATGCTGCGCATTGAAACTATCGATAGCGCCGAAGAGAAAGTCCCTGAATTTATTGAGCTGAAGCCACAAGCGATTATCCTAACCAGCAAGCATGCGCTGGAAGGCTTCAAAGATGTATCGAACTTCAATCACATCCCAATGCTTGCAGTTGGCGCGCGCACCGCAGAATATGCACAATCGCTAGGCTTCAAGAATGTAACCGTTACAGGAGAGAATGTTGAGCATCTCATCGAGCATATCAAGAAAGAACGCAAACCTATCGATGGTCCACTTCTGTATCTATCCGGCGAAGAGGTCACCGCTGACTTAGACAAAGAGCTTGATGGCTTTGATGTCGGCAGATTGATCACCTACCGCGCACATATCGCAAAGCGCTTCTCTGGAGAAACCGCGCGCATGCTTTCCAAAGGTGCGCTAGATGGTGCGGTATTCTTCTCACCACGCTCTGCAAAAGCCTTTATGCATTGCCTCAAAGAAGCCAAGCAAGAAGAGACTCTTAAGAAACTCGTCTGCTTATGTTTGAGCGAAGCCGTTGCCGCTGAGCTACCAAAAGAAGAATGCAAAGCATTACACATTTCAGAGCGCCCAACCCAAAATGGTATGGTCGATCTAATCCTGAAACATTTTGGATCAGAAACGGCAAAAGCTACCGAGACGAAAACAACAACCATCGAGGTTGATGAAGGCGACGAACCATCCCCATTTAAGACGGAGACCATCAGCACCATTAAACACCGCAGAAATGTTGCGAAAGACTATATCGACCAATACCCGATGCAGCCACAAGAGGCACCATCTTCAGGCAGTGGGTTTCTAACCGGTCTGGTCGTGTTGTTGTTTGTCTCTCAACTCGGACTGGGCGGTTACATAGCGTATAAAGAAGGCTGGCTTCCTATCGAACCAATGTATGACGAGCAGGAAATAGAGGAAGAAGAACAGATGGTCGAAGCATTTGACCGCTCTGAATTAGACCGTCAAATCACGGCCGCCTGGCAACGCATGGACCAGCTAGAAAACAGCTTTGAGTCAGCCGCTAAAACCGCAGAAAGTTTAAAAGACAGCCAAGACAAAACACCCATGCTCATCGAAGAGCTTGCCAACCTAAAAGCTGAGAATGAATCGCTCAAAGCAACACTAGAAGAAACTTTAGAGCGTCTTGCCAAAACCGAGCAAGATCAACTATCAGATGCACGCGTGAAAGAGCTGATCTCGATCAAAGATAAGGTCGAAAAACTGCACCAGAATGTTACTGAATCTGAGCAGGAAAAATGGCAAAAGATTCAGATGCTGACCACTTACGATCAACTCCGTCAATCCGTGCTAAGCGGCAAGCCATACGCCAATCCGTTTAAGCAATTTGAGACCGCTGCATCAGACGATAAACAACTGACAGAAATGGTCACATCACTTGCTGAGTACAAAGACAAAGGCGTGCCAACCTTGAAAGCGCTGAAAGCACATTTCGCCGAAGCGATAAAGACACATTGGCACATGAGCGTATCTGGCGAAGATGATCAATGGGCCGACATACGTCGGAATTTATCAGAGCTTATCGTCATTCGAAAAGTCGGTGAAACCCATATGGGTGACGATGCAGCATCTGTTATTGCCCGTGCCGAAGCACAACTGAGCAACGATAAAATCGGCGATGCAACCGCACTCATTGCAGGCTTAGATGATAAGAACAAACTGCCATTTAATACCTGGCTATCAGATGCACAATCCTACATGAAAGCGCAGCAATTATTACAACAAATCAATGTCGCGATGCTGCAATCGATGAAGCCAAATCATGCGCAAGAGGAGACGGCCAACTAATGATCCGTCTTATTGCATTTCTGATTGTTTTAGCACCTCTCGCATGGGCTGCCCTATGGCTTGCCGATCACCCGGGTGAAATTGTGCTGCAATGGTTTGGTTATCAAATCGAAACATCGCTAGCGGTGCTCATTGCTATTTTAGCATTCGCTGTGATCACCGTAGTAGGCATCGCTTTATGCATCCGCAGCATTATCGGTATGCCCGCCTCTATCCGATCTCAGAATCGCTTGCGCCGTCAAGAACAAGGGCTAGAAGCGCTAACCGAAGTGCTGACCGCCATGGCAATTGCCGATCATCGCACAGCGACCAAGCAACTCAAAAAGGCACGTTATCATTTAGGTAATGCACCATCGATCAACTTACTAAGCGCACAATTAGCGCACGCAAAAGGCGAGAAGCGCGAAGCCATCGAACAGTTCGATGCACTCATGGATAATCGCAGCACCCGTCAAGTCGCTTTGCGCGGTAAGATAGAGCAAGCTGTTCGTGATGGGTTGTATGAACGCGCGATTGAGTTTGCTCATGAAGCATTCGAGAAACAACCGGGTGACCGCTGGCTTGCACTCGTTATCGTCGATTTATATACGCGCGAAGAACAATGGCTCGACGCATTGCAATGGATTAAAGAAACCGCACGCACGGGTGCTTTGTCAAAAGCAGATCGTGCGCGTTACGAATCCATCATTCATTATCAACGTGCCAAAGAATTCATCGCCAATGAGCAGCAAGATAAAGCGCTAGAGAACCTAACGAATGCACGCCGCAAAGATGCAGAGTTCTATCCAGCACAAAAACTCGCCGTCTCTATTATTGCGGAGTCTGATGACAAGAAAGCAACCACCAAACTCATCCAACATTTCTGGAAAGACTCGCCGCAAGCCGCTTATATCGACACCCTATTGCACATGTATAGCGATGAAGCACCCGCTAAACTGCAAAAACGTTTTGAGCGTTTGATAGCGACAAACCCAGAACATATTGAAAGCCAGATCGCCATGGCGCGCTGTGCGATTCATATCGGCAAATGGGATTTGGCACGTAACTACCTAAAGATTGCCATGACCAAACAGGAATCGCCACGTACCTATCAGCTAATGGCTCAGATCGAAAAAGGCGAGCTGAACGATGACAAGCAAGCCAATGAATGGCTTAAGCGTGCCGTCAGCGCCCCAAAAGACCCGGCATGGCATTGCAACCGCTGCGGCCATGAAACCCACGATTGGGAACTACATTGCTCAAATTGTAATAGTTTTGATAGTTATGTGTGGCAATCTGCCTCGATCACTCCTCGTGATGAAGATCTACTAATCGCGTCTTAATCTTAATAGCTGGGCATAATGTGGCGCGGCGGATTTTCGTTCATGCTTTTGAACAATTTATCCGTGTCTGACGTCATCGCCTTGTCAGAGGCTAGATTCGCCTCATCCATACTCATATCGGTCACGGCCACCTGAGAAATCGGAGCGGAAACACTCTGCTCAAGTCGCATCACTTCACCTTGTTTACCAACCAACTTATTGGTGATGTAAGGCTTCGGCTCACTGTAGCAAATAATATCGGAATGCGCGTTATAGCAATATTTAGGCTCAACAGGAGTCGGGGAAGTATCTTCCGGCTTGTAGCTCAGCCAATTTTGAAAACGCTCTGCCGTGTAATATAGCCTGCCGCGCACATCATAAGCGGCTTTTTGGCTATTCTCCACAATAGGCGTACAGGCGGCTACACTTGCCATTACCAGAAAAACATACCCCGATCGCATCATTGCTTCATCCTATTAGTCAATCACTTAACTCGTTGTGAAGGGCTCTTAATCCTTCGTCGAAACTAGCATATGCAAGTTCCAGGCCAAGTTTATCTTTGATCAACTGATTCGAGACGCAACGGTTCGCCGAATAGAAGCTGCGCATCATTTCCGATATATCGGCTTGCTCGAATGGTTCGGCTTCCGGATAGGGCACTCCCAGTAAATCACAGGCAAATTCAGTAACTTTACTAGACTCGCACGGCACATCATCACAGCAATTATAGATCGCACCCGCTTCCGGCCGCGATAATGACGCCGCCAATATACGTGCAATATCATACACATGAATGCGGGAGAACATGTGTCCTTCCTTGATAATCCGCCGCGCCTTACCAGCTCGCACCCGCTCCAGCACGTTGCGACCAGGCCCATAAATACCAGCTAAGCGGAAAATATGGACGGGTATGTCTGCACTTAATGACAGCCATTGCTCTTCAGCCAGACAACGCTGATGAGTACGCGCATCAAACGGTTTAAGCTCCGAGCTTTCATCTATCCATTCGCCACCAGCATCACCATAAACACCCGTCGTCGATAAATAGCCCAGCCACTTGATGTTTGACTGCGCCAATACACCTTTGAATACCCGAAAGACAGGATCACCCTCCGCATCGGGTGGCACACAGACCAATACCGCATCAGCTTTAGCAAGATGATCTTCGATAGCATCGGGCGTGCTATCAGGGAAAGGTAACAGCGTCACACCCTGCTCCGCCCATTGATGAATTTTAGCTTCCGAACGAGTCGTGCCAACAAATTCATATCCTTTCGGCATCATTTGTTGGGCAAAATGCTGTGCCGTGTATCCAAAACCGAAACAAAATAGGGTAGATGATTGATTCATGAGCCTAATCATACTACATTTTGTGTATGCGTCATCCATTACGACATATCTTGTTTGCGACAGTCACTCTCGTTGCGTCGCAGAGCGTCGCTATGTCTAACTCGCAAGAATACAAATCCTGTACCGCACTCACGCGAAGCGACCCCTCCGCCGCCCTGAAAATGGCCGATAGCTGGTCGCGTAAATCCAATATGGCATCTGCTTATCATTGCCGCGCAATCGCCTTATTTGCCCTCAAGCGCTATTCCGACGCCGGTCAGGCACTCGACCAGCTCTCAACGCGCATTGGAGAAAATAACCTCATGCTCTGGGCTAATGTCCTCAGACAATCCGCCAAAGCATGGAAACTGAGTGACAATAATGCCAAAGCGATTATCGCGCTAACCAAAGCGATTCACCCCGTCTCCAATGATGGCTTTGACAACCCGGCTACCGCACGATTAGCGACCGAACTGCTACTAGAACGCAGCGGCCTGTATAGCGAAGGCGGGCGAGAATTATTTGCCCTTCAAGATTTAGACCAAGCCCTCACCATGACACCAAACCATGAAAAAGCATTATTAGAACGCGCGAAGCTGCTTTTAAAAATGGGTGAAATTGGCATGGCAAAAGACGATGCCAATCGTATCCTCCAACGCTCACCAAAAAACAAAGAAGCGCTGCAAATTCAGGCTAACAACAGTAAAAACTAGGCTTTATGTCGGGTGAACAACCCAACCCCAATCAACACCAAAGCCGTACCCACCCCATGCCAAATGGTGAATGATTCGCCCAAAATAAAGACCGCCGCAATGGTGGTTACAACCGGCCCAATGCCTCCCACAGAAGATGCATGCTGCGGCCCAATGCGCCGCACCGCTTCATTGATCAGATAGGTCGGAATGACTGTACAAAACACCGCTAAGATGAACATCAAAACCATCGCATGTTGCGAGATCAGCAGCGCGTCAAAAGAGTGACTAATCATAAAATGTGCCATTACCGCCAACGATGAAATCGTCAGCGCAATTGATGTAAACAAGCGGCTACCCAACGCTTCAATCACAGACTTAGACAGAACCTGCTGGAACGAGATCACAAGTGCCGCCCCTAGTACATAAGCCGTTCCCAGCGGGTAATGATGCTCTCCTGCAGGGATATCGTGAATATACATGGTGATCACGCCAATATAGCTAAGCACCAATGAAGCAAACGCAATCCACGTCATCTTCGCACCAATCAGCAAACACGAAAACATCAGCACGAAGAATGGATAGGTATAAAGCGTAATGCGCTCAAATTGTGCTGAGACATATTCCAGCCCCTTAAAATCGAGGTAACTAGCAAGATAATAAGACATGACCCCGCATACACAAGTGGTCAGCCAAACCTCGCGCCGCTTGAATGCAATGCGGGCTTCGGGTCGCTTACCCCACATCCAGATACCAATGCCAACATAAAACGGCATCGCCAGCATCATGCGCCACATCAGCGTTACTTCGGCATCAAGTTGCTCATCATAGCCAAGCTTGATCACAATGCCTTTCATGGCAAATAGGCTAAGGCCAACAAGCGCGCATAGATAACCAATCACGCCATCGCGTGTATCCAGAATTTTCGATTCACGCATGAAGTTACCCGAGTTTTTTCTTCAGGATTTCATTAACCGCAGCAGGGTTCGCTTTGCCTTGCATGGCTTTCATCACCTGCCCCACGAAGAAGCCAAACAGCTTGTCTTTACCAGAACGATACTCTGCCACTTTGTCTTCGTTCGCAGCAATGATCTCATCGACAATCTTTTCAATCGCGCCGGTATCGGTAACCTGTTTTAGGCCCTCTTCCTCAACGATTGTTGCAGCGTCTTTGCCAGACTCAAACATCTTATCGAGCACGGTTTTCGCAATCTTGCCCGAAATCGTATCGTCTTCAATCAACGCAATCAGGCCAGAGAATTGTTCGGCCGAGACAGGTGAATCTTCGATGTTCAGGCTTTGTTTGTTCAGGCGACCAAACAATTCAGCCGTTACCCAGTTTGCACTCAGCTTGGCATCACGCCCCTTAGAGGCAATCTCGAAATACTCAGCCGAGGCTTTATCGGCAGACAGCACGCTGGCGTCATACGCTGACAAGCCTAAATCTTGCATGTAGCGATTCTTTTTATCATCTGGCAGTTCCGGAAGCGCCGCCTTCAGCTCCCGCACCATTTCTTCAGAGACAATCAGCGGCAGCAAATCCGGATCAGGGAAGTAACGGTAATCATGCGCATCTTCCTTCGAACGCATGGTACGTGTCTCACCTTTATTCGAATCAAACAGACGCGTTTCTTGGTCAATAGAGCCGCCGGATTCAATAATCTCCACCTGACGGTTCGCCTCATACTCAATCGCCTGCTGCAAGAATTTCACCGAGTTGACATTCTTGATCTCGCAACGTGTTCCGAACGCATCTTCACCAACCGGACGCACGGACACATTGACATCACAACGCATCGAGCCTTTTTCCATGTCACCATCACAAGTGCCCAGATAACGCAAAATCGAACGCAGTTTTTTCACGTACAAACCGGCTTCTTCTGGCGTGCGCATATCTGGCTCAGAGACAATCTCCATCAGCGCAATACCCGAACGGTTCAAATCAATAAAAGTAGAAGTCGGTGAATGTTCATGCAAAGACTTACCCGCATCTTGCTCCAGATGCAGACGGGTAATACCAATCTCACGTGTATCACCTTCCGGCATATCAAGGAACAGCTTGCCCTCACCTACAATCGGATCAAGATATTGCGAAATCTGATAGCCTTGAGGCAAATCGGCGTAGAAGTAATTCTTACGATCAAAGACCGAATGCAGATTGATCTGCGCATTCAAACCAAGTCCCGTGCGCACCGCTTGGCGGATGCACTCCTCATTGATAACGGGCAGCATGCCAGGCATCGCCGCATCAACGAAGGATACATTCTCATTCGGCTCAGAGCCAAATTGATTGGACGCGCCTGAGAAAAGTTTTGATTCACTGGTAACCTGTGCGTGTACCTCAAGCCCAATCACTACTTCCCAGTCACCATTATTGCCTTTGATCGTATATGTCATAATGATTCTTTAAAA
>JALEGK010000050.1 GCA_022763105.1 Rickettsiales bacterium
ATTGGACTGCCGGGTGACCGTGTGCGTGTCTATGACGGCCGTGTCTTTATTAACGGTGAGCAGCTTGATCAGGAAGATACAGGGGTTTATGCGGATAATAGCACCGGTATTGCCCGCCGAATTAAACAATATAAAGAAACGATGCCGAATGGGCAGTCTTATCATACGCTGGATGAAACCGGCTTTGGTGAGGTGGATTTTACCGAAGAGATTACGGTGCCTGAGGGCCAATTCTTTGTGATGGGTGATAACCGCGATAATTCGGTTGATAGCCGCTATCCGGACCGTGTTGGTCTGATTCCTGAGGAAAATTTGATTGGCCGCGCAGAGATGATTTTGTTCTCGATTGACCGCTCGGTCCAGTTCGAGTTTTGGGAATTTTGGCGATATGGCGAAATGTTCCGCCCAGAGCGCTTTTTCTTGAGAGTTGAAAATGCCTGATACGACGATCAGCATGGAAGATGTGGAGTGGGATGGTTTTCGCGAATCATCGCTCGTGCATCAGGCGCTGACGCATCCGTCATGTGCGCAAGTGGATGCAGACGGGCAGGCTCTCAATAACCAGCGATTAGAGTTTCTGGGTGACTCGGTGCTGGGGCTTGTGATTGCCGAAATGCTGTATGTTACCTTTCCACATGAACAAGAAGGACAACTCGCCAGACGGTTGGCAGCACTTGTGTGTGGGCCGGTGTTGGTGAAGGTGGCGGAGAAGATCAATCTGGGCGATGCGTTGATCATGTCGCCAAGTGAAGAAGAGAATGATGGGCGCTCGAATCCGTCTAATCTGGAAGATGCCTGTGAGGCGCTGATTGGCGCGCTTTATTTAGATGCGGGCTTGGATGCGGCGCGCTCCTTTATTTCGCAGCATTGGGCGGAGTTTGTCGAGTCGCAAGAAAATGCACCGAAAGACCCAAAAACCGCCTTGCAAGAATGGGCGCAATCTAAAGGGCTGCCATTGCCTCATTATGAAGTGACGGCCACGGATGGTCCGGCTCATGCGCCGGAATTCACCATTTCAGTTAGCGTTGAAGGGCAGGGCGAGGCGTCTGCGACTGGTGCATCCAAGAAGAAAGCCGAGCGTGATGCGGCAGAGAAATTGCTGGATAGCATTCGAGGTGAAGCGTGAGCCAGACGCGCTGCGGTTATATCGCACTGCTTGGTGCGCCGAATGCTGGTAAGTCGACATTGCTGAATCGATTGATTGGTCAGAAGCTCGCTATCGTAACCCCTAAAGCGCAGACAACGCGTAACCGTATTACCGGTGCGATGATTCATGAGCAGGCGCAACTTATTTTCGTTGATGTGCCGGGCGTGTTTAATCCTGGTGAATCTAAAAAGCTAGAAAAGGCCATGGTAGAGTGCGCATGGAATGGCGCGGCTGATGCCGACATGGTGCTGATGATCATGGATGCACGTAAAGGCTTTGATGAAGAGAATGAGGCCATTTTAGAGCGTCTGGAGCAATTGAAAAAACCGGCATCGCTCGTGCTCAATAAAATTGATGTCATCGATAAAGAAAAGCTGCTGGCGTTGGCTTCAGAAGCGAATGAGCGATTTGGGTTTGAGCAGATCTATATGATTTCTGCACTTAAAGGTGATGGTGTTGAGAAGCTCAAATCTGACATGGCAGAGATTATGCCGGAAGGGCCGTGGTTATTTCCGGAAGATTATCTAACCGATTTATCCGAGCGTTTGCTGGCATCAGAGATCACGCGCGAAAAATTATTCCTGCGATTGCGAGAAGAGTTGCCCTACGCATTGACGGTAGAGACCGAGCAATGGGAAGAGTTTGATAATGGTTCTATTCGCATGGAGCAAATTGTCTTTGTTGAACGCGAAGGGCAAAAAGGCATCGTGCTTGGAAAGCAAGGAAGCATGCTTAAGCAGATCGGTAAGGATGCACGCGAAGACATGCAAAAACTATGGGGCTGCAAAGTTCATTTGTTTTTGTTTGTGAAGGTGCGCGAGAACTGGAAGACGAACCCTGATACCTATCGCTATTTAGGGCTTAATCAAAAATCGTAATGTCACGCAAATGTAACCCTAGGCCGCAGTTTTCCTGCTATACTAGAGGATGAAAAAATAAAATAATTATACCTGTATAACAGGGGCAATGAGTGTGAGTGTGAGTTATTCGAGTATTGGAGGTGCTCGACCGTCTGGTCTGTGTGTCGCCATTCCCGAAATAGCGACCCATCTGGACGCGTCCGAGCACCATATTTTCAATGATAAAGATACGCCATCCGAATATGCTTTGGATTGTCAGGCGGCGCTAATCTATATGCGCATTATTTCTGAGCCTGTTGAGATGCAGGCAGCCTCACGCGCAACACAGTTAAGTGAAGTGAGTATTCACGCAATACGTAGAATGCTAAAAAGTGGCCGTTCGGCAGATGATATTATTAGCTCTATTAAAAAAGATGTTCTTGATACACGCGAAGATCACAAAATCAAAATGTTCAAGGTACATAACTGGGTATTTACGCCAAGCTCTAAGCGTCGTTTGTCGCATATTCGAGTGGTGGAAGTTGAAGGTGGCTTAAGTATGGAGCAATTAACGGAATCAGACCAGCGCGCGCTTGAACGTGCCCTGACTGAGCTGGTTGAGAATCAACGGGTAGAAGATGGCCGACTAAGCTTTGATGAGAATAGGCAGTTGTGGCGTTTCCGAGCTAGTGGCCCGGATGGTACGTATAGTTATGTCTATATTGACCCTAGGTCGATTCGTTATTCTCATGTGGCTAGTGAGACGATTGAGGGGCAAGAATATTTTGTGATTTCCAGACGAGGCAGACCTCTTATGGGTGATCGTGGACTAACATTTTATGATCGCGTTTCTACGGTACGAATTAGTAAGGAAGCGATGGCTGAAATGGGGGCGAGTACAGAAGAGGACGTGTTGAAGATGATTCGTGAACAGGAGATCAGCGATACACAATTACTGATACGTGAGGCGATGATTGAAATGCGCAAAAAAGCTGAGGCTGCGGCTAAAGCGTTTGCTGATGGTGCCGTGAGTGCTGCACGTGGTCTGCGTGATGGCACAATTACAGCCGCAGGGTATGTGCGAGACGGCGCGGTGGGGACAGCTAATTATATAGGCGGCGCTTATGAGACAAGCATGCGTTATTTAGGGTTTATGCAGCCAACACATGTGGCGGTTGCGCCAGAACAGCTTTCAATTGATCAGACAAAACTAGCGGTAGCGTAGTCTAAGCTTGAGCTTTCGCGTGCGACGCGCGATGATGGATTCATGCAATGGAACGATACCGCACTTATCCTATCTATCAGTAAATTCTCGGAGCATGACGCTGTGGTGCGTGTGCTTAGCCGCGAGCATGGATTATATTCTGGCATTGCTAAGCGTGGTTTGGGCAAAAGCAAGCGTGGTATTTACCAGCCGGGTAATTTGGTTCATGCTGAATGGAAGGCTCGCCTAGAGCAACATATGGGCAGCTTTGATTGTGAGCTGGCTAAACCATTTGCGGCGCTTCTCATGAAACATCCTCATAAACTCGCAGGTTTGAATGCGGCGTGTTCGATGATTCCGCTCGCCATGGAAGAGCGCGACCCGCATGCACAGCTTTACGATGCGTTCATGCATGTGATTTCTCAGATGATAGGTGGCGATGAATGGATATCCGATTATATCCGTTTTGAAATGACGCTGCTGCGCGAGGCGGGCTATGGCTTGGATTTGTCGCGCTGCGTGGCGACGGGCGCTCAGGAAGATTTGGTGTATGTTTCGCCAAAGTCTGGCTGCGCGGTAAGCGAGGCAGCAGGTAGACCGTATCATGAGCGCATGCTAAAGCTTCCACGTTTTCTGCGTGAAGAGGTGAAGCCTGTGGAAGATGAAATCCATGAGGCGTTTCGCCTAACCAGTCATTTTCTATCGAGCTGGTTGCTTGAGCCGTTGGGTAAGCGCATGCCACAAGCGCGAGAGCGGTTACTTCAGGTGGTTTCATGAAATCGAAGCGCTGGCGTGCGATAGAGTGCTTCTTGTTATTTGCGGTGGTACCCGTCGCGTTCATGTTTGCGCCCTTCGAAGTAAAGCGTAGCCTGTTTGGTTTTCTTTGGGTGATGGCGTTTGCTTGTTATTTCGTATGGAAACGTCAGACAGGTTTGCGGTTTAAAGATGTCTGGCAATGGCGCGCGATTCCTAATGCAGACTGGATTGCGATGCTTCGGCGGTTTGCC
The DNA here is from genome assembly GCA_022763105.1 of Rickettsiales bacterium. GTDB lineage: Bacteria > Pseudomonadota > Alphaproteobacteria > Rickettsiales > UBA3002 > JALEGK01. The sequence goes on from JALEGK010000050.1 coordinate 4,198, forward strand.
TTATCGGTCGCGCTCATGATTGGTTTTGTATACGTGAGCGAGCCAGAACGTCTGTTTGAGTTTATGTTGAATCGTCCGGAAGTGTGGATTGTGGTGATGTTTTTATACCCGCTCTTCTCCGTCATTCCGCAAGAGGTGGTCTATCGTCTCTTCTTCTTTGAGCGTTACGCGGACCTGCTGCCGCATCGTTGGGCGATGATTGTCGCGAGCGGCGTGTCTTTCGGTCATGCCCATGTGATCTTTAATAACGAGATTGCATATATCTTAAGTATTATCGGTGGCATCATGTTTAGCCAAACCTATATCAAGCAGCGCTCCTTTGCGCTGGTTTGGGCAGAACATGCGCTTTATGGCTGCGCCGTCTTTACGGTTGGGCTGGGCTGGTATTTTTATTCTGGCGCCCAGATACACTAACCCATAATAGATTGACCAAATGGAAGAGCACATACGCATTGAGTAGGTGCCAGATAAAATGTGTGCCGATTGGGACCAGCGCACAAATCTCCGTGTCGATGGTACGGAAGATGAGGGATACGGTAAAGACCAGCGTGATAATGCCCAGTGCTTTGGCGCTTTGAATCTTTTTCGCATACATCCAGATGATCGCGGTAATAAGAAGCATATAGGTTGGGACATACATGATTGAGCCATTGAGCGTGTCGCGTGGGACATTCATTTCAAAGCCCATATTGATGCTTTGGAACGCAACCCAGACCAGCATGGCCTGCCAGACCTTCAAGCCAATCACTCGTATAAATAAACTGAAGATATAGACATTGATGAATAAATAGATAGGCACGACATCGGCTATCACACTCCATTCCACAGCGTAGGTATGCCATAGACCACTACCAATCCCGATGGAGAACATGAAAATGATCAGCATCCATAAATCGAAGACGGCTTTAAATGATTCATCACGCAGATGATGCATGAGCTTTACGCCTTGAATGGCAAACCAGATAAAAGCGAGATTGGTAATCGCATTGAGCGGCTCCGCCCAAAAGGCTGGATCGCCTGCGCGTTCACAGTAAGCATCGAGATGGCTAAAGGCTGATGTATCGACCATGACTAAGACTAATCATGGATTCCCATGCGCTGCAAGCGTGCTTCGCGGTTTACATTGCGAATCACCTGCTTCATGAGAATGTAGAGCAACAGGGCGTTCATGCTATGCCACATAAAGTGCGTGCCGAACGGAATCTGCTCGCAGACGGCATTGTCAATCGCTCGGAAAAAGAGCGAGATGATGCCCACTAACGCACCCAGTAAGAATTGATGCGATGATGGTCTGCGCTTCATATGTAGGTAAATAGCGATAGCAACCAATGCGGTCATACTCGATAGATAGCTAATTGAGTCGTTCATTGCATTCGGGAACTGGCTAATCAGTATGTGTGTAAACCCTAAGAATGCTACATAGCAAACCACCGTTTGAAAGGCATTCGTCTTTCCAATGCGCACTGTAATGCTAAAGAAAAAGATATTAATGAACAGCACAATGGGCACAATATCCATCAGCTCGGTCAGCGGATTTGGATTCATGTGGAAGATGCTGCTGAAGATACCGATAGCAAAAATCAGGAATGTCATCGCATGAATATCAAGAATCTTTCGGTCTTTTAAGTCTGGGTGCTTGTGGTAATGCTTATAAATGATAACAGCGACCAGCATAAACAGTAGGTTGGATAAGGTGTTGAGCGGCTCCCCATACCAGTAAGGTGTGGTGCGCTCGCAGACGCCGTATACATGTTGTAGGAGGTCGGTGGTTTCTTGCATTACTTCAGGGTTCTCTACCATAGTTAAATTATAGCGCGTAAACTGTTAACAATGTCTTTATGATACAGGAGGTTGTCTCGCAGTGCAGTATGTGCAGTGCACATTTTACAAAAAGTCCCTGTAAATACTACTGAAAAGGCTTGCAGCCTAGGAAAACTCTTGTATAACGCCTAGTTCACTTGATCTTTGAAGGAGTTATTTACCATGGCAATTGCTACTAATCTGGGATTCCCGCGAATCGGCCCTAATCGTGAACTTAAAAAAGCGCTAGAAGCGTATTGGAAGGGTCAAACTTCTCAAGACGACTTACTGACGGTTGCTAAGGCAATTCGCGAACAGAACTGGAAATTACAAAAAGACAGCGGCATTGAACAAGTGCCTTCGAATGACTTCTCTTTTTACGATCAGGTTCTCGATCACATTCACATGTTCGGCGCGATCCCAGCGCGTTACGAGGCATTGAAGAATGAAGATCCGCTAACTCTATATTTTGCAATGGCGCGTGGCCGCCAAGCGGATGGTGTCGATGTGGTTGCAATGGAAATGACCAAGTGGTTTGATACTAACTATCACTACATTGTGCCTGAGTTTGAGCCAGACCAAACGTTTGAGCTAACCACCCGCAAGCCACTTGATGAATTCAATGAAGCAAAAGCAATGGGTGTACAAACCCGCCCAGTGATCATTGGTCCGGTAACCTTCTTGAGCCAAGGTAAGATGCGCAAAGGCGATGGCAACACGCTTAGCCTTCTGCCTAAACTTCTGCCTGTATACACGCAGCTGATTAAAGAGCTGGCGGATGCAGGTGCTGAGTGGATTCAGATTGATGAGCCAGTATTGGCACTCGATATTGATGATGCGACCAAGTCCGCTCTTGGTGAGGCATTTGATGCGATCTCTGCGGCTAAAGGCAATGCGAAGATTCTTGTGACGTCTTATTTTGATGGCTTGCGCGAGAATACTGGTACGGCATTCTCACTTGCGGTTGATGCGGTCCATGTTGATCTTGTGCGTGCTCCGGGTCAGCTAGATGCAGTGCTTGGTGCAGTAAATGAGAACCAAAGCCTATCACTTGGTGTGATTGATGGTCGTAACATTTGGAAGACCAACTTCGAGGCAGCGCTTGAGAAGCTAAACAAAGCGAAAGCTGAGATCGGTGCAGATCGTATTTTCGTGGCGCCTTCATGCTCTATGCTTCACTCTCCGGTTGATCTGGGTGCAGAGACTGAGCTTGATGCGAAGATCAAAGAATGGCTAGCGTTTGCGACTCAGAAGCTGGAAGAGATTTCTGTGCTTACCAAAGCTATTAACGGCGAAGATGTGAGTGCAGCGCTTGCAGCTAACAAAGAAGCGATGGAGTCTCGTGCGACTTCTAAGCGTATTCACAACCCAGAAGTGAAAGACCGTGCTGCGAAAGTGACTGAAGAAATGATGTCTCGTAAGCAGTCTTTCGATAAGCGTATTTCTTTGCAAGAAGATGCATTGAAGCTTCCGCCACTTCCAACCACTACGATTGGTTCATTCCCTCAGACCCAAGAGATTCGTGCCGCTCGTGCACAATTCAAAAAGGGTGATCTGAGTGCTGCGGATTATCAGACGTTTTTGGAAGAGAAAACCGCTGAGTGTATCGCTAAGCAAGAAGAGATCGGTATCGATGTGCTTGTGCATGGTGAATATGAGCGTAACGACATGGTGGAATATTTTGGTGAGAATCTTGATGGTTTCGCCTTCACCAAATTTGCTTGGGTACAAAGCTATGGTTCACGTTGCGTGAAGCCACCAATCATCTTTGGTGATGTGTCTCGTCCAAATCCAATGACCGTTGATTGGGCGAAATTCTCTCAAAGCAAAACCGATAAGCCAATGAAGGGCATGTTGACCGGTCCGGTAACCATTCTTCAGTGGTCTTTCGTGCGTGATGATCAGCCTCGTTCAGAGACCTGTAAGCAGATTGCTTTGGCGATTCGTGATGAGGTGGTTGATCTGGAATCAGCGGGTATTGCTGTGATTCAGATTGATGAAGCAGCGCTTCGCGAAGGCCTACCGCTACGCAAAGAAGACTGGAAACAGTATCTGGATTGGGCGGTAGAATCATTCCGTATCACCGCTTCTGGCGTTAAGGATGAAACCCAGATTCACACGCATATGTGTTACTCTGAGTTCAACGACATCATCGAAGCCGTGGCGCGCATGGATGCAGATGTGATCTCTATTGAGACCTCTCGTTCTGCGATGGAGCTTTTGGAGGCATTCGTTGAATTTAAATATCCAAACCAGATTGGCCCGGGCGTTTATGACATTCACAGCCCACGTGTGCCAAATCAATCTGAGATGGAGACGCTTCTATCTAAGGCGCTTGAAGTGCTTAAGCCTGAGCAGATTTGGGTTAACCCAGATTGTGGTCTGAAGACCCGTGGTTGGGCAGAGGTAGAGCCTGCGCTTAAATCTATGGTTGAAGCCGCTAAGACGACTCGCGCACGTATTGATGAGCTTCAAGCTAAAGCGAGTTAATTCTTAGATTAGAATAGATTATGTAAAGGCCGCATTTTATGCGGC
>JALEGK010000051.1 GCA_022763105.1 Rickettsiales bacterium
AGGGATCATGCGGCACAAACGTAATGCGCTTATCCCGCTCTGCCTGAGCCATTTCCTTGGCATAATAAGCCCCAAGAATGGCCGCTTGGAATGAGCAGTAATATTCTTGCTGGAACAAAGCCTGACCAACATCAGCACCATGCTCCCTGATATATTCGTTGCGCTCCTTCTCCAGCATGTCATGCGAGAAGACGCCCGTATCATCAACAGTCAGAAGCTCGGCAAACCATTCAGGATCATGCTTTGCACCCTCAAACATCGTATGCGCATGGTTCTCACCACGTGGCGTTCCGTTGAATATTGCCCACCCGCCATTCTCTGCCAAGATGGGTCGCAGATATGCCCATGATTGCGGCCTGCTCATAGGCCACTCAGAAAACACCACACCCCTTGGGGGTGAGCCAACAAGAGAATCATAGTTATCAGAGCCAACCACCTGCCATGTCGCGCCATTGATGAGCTTAATCATCATTTCTTGTTCGCGTGTGGTGGCCCGTATTTCTTTAGGGAAAGCCTCATCAATACGGCGGCGGCCCGTATGGGGGTTAACGGCCTCCCAAATAGCCTTACGCGCCTGAGCAGCTTCCGGCAGCATGTACCAATAGGTCGCAGGGTTCTCTACCGCGTCATAGCACGTCCAGTGCAGGCACACATCATCTTTACCAGATCGCCTGTGCCATATCGCTATTGCGCGCTTGCCACCACTCTGTAAGTAATTCCATAGATTCTGCTGGTATGGCCTCGGATCCCATCCATTAGGAAGCTGAACCCGCATCATACACCTTCTTCTCTATGGTGATTGTGCCCTCAACCTCCAGCTTTTCCTTAAATGCCTGCACGTCCGTGTGCTTGCCTATTAACCCAAGCAGTGCAGTAACAGCATTCGCATTGCCGTCTTTTAGTCTTTGGTATTGTGCAACGCTTTCTTTTAATACCCACTCAGAATCTATCTGCGCCTTTTCGCTACGTTTAGCCTTAGCCGCTTCAATAGCTTGAGCAATTTCAAGTTTCTTCAAGTTCTGCTCGCCTATTTGTCCGGCTGTCTTTTCACTGTAACCCGCTCTGATTGCGGCTTGCGTGGCGTTTAAGTCTATCAGGTATTCTTCAACGAACCTTGCTTGCTTCGGAGTCATAAATAGCCCCTTTTATTTTCATAATGGTTTGGCCTGTATCGGCATCGGTTAGTCTGATGGTTTCGTTAGGGTCAGCAGTTAGTAGCTCTTCAGGTACTTCTGCTAGTTTATATTCACCGTGTAATGTGCCTTGCAGTTCAATGTTCATAGCACTTCCTCTATTACATATTCCTCACGGCCTACCTGATCGATCAACATAACCAGCGTAGTAGTAACCAACCCCGCAGCTATCAATGCTACAATCAGCACTAAGATGATGTGTTCAATTTTTGTCATTTGCGACCTTCGGATTGTCTTGGCTGTATTCAGTGGTGTTACCTTGGCAGGCTTCGCATCTACATCTGCGCGTGTAGTTCTCGTATGAGACAATACCAATCATCTTCACGTCACACTGGACGCAGCGCTTGTAACGTAATTGATGCATGGAATATCCCGTAAAAAGACGGGGGACACGCCCCCGAAAGTCGCTCGGCAAGCAAATGAAACAACCGTAAATAAAAAACCCCGCGCAACGAATGCAGCAGGGTTCTCTGAAATCTATCCGAACGAATCGGAATTATAATAATATTACCGCAAAGTCAGTTCCCGATCAATAATACGTTTCAACTTATCTACAAGAAAACTAAATCTTTCTGGCATCGTTTCAGCTCTACCCTGCATGACTTGGCGTAATGTTTCTTCTAGGCAGATGATGCGCTCTAGCTTGTTTAACTCATGCGACTCAATACCATTGGCCGGATTCCTCAAGTGAATGTAGCATGCCTGTCTATGCAGTATGTCCTCTGGTGAAAACTCTTCTACCTGATTCGTTACATCAGAATATTGAAACACAGCAATGCCTGATGTTTTAATCACAGCACTACGATCTGCCCTCCAAAAAGACCTGAACCGAAAACAAGCATCCATTTGCTCCTTATCGATGATGTTGTGTTTCAGGAGTTTTAGTAGCCTGTCTTTCTCGCCCCTTTTTACCTGAGCAGAGGGGATAGTGGATTTCTTGTCCACCTTCTCATAAATTAAAACATCCCCTTTATTAACGCGCTCAGGTGTGGGCAGATTAGCAACCGCTTGCTCTAGCGTAACCTCACACATAGCCTTACCCTCTCTTTATATCGATTCCCGTATGGTTCCGTGATGGCATCGCACCGATAGAAACGGTGTCTACATTGTCATCAAATGATGCTTTGCGCATGAACCGCTGTTCTTTAGTCATCAATTTTTCACTGCGAATATATCCGACACCCTTAATCGGTTTTACGTCCGGCTTACCCAATTTAACTAGGCTCTCCAAATACTCTATTTGCTTGGCAAAAATAATGCTGTCAGCAATCATCGCATCTACACGTTGTTTAGCGTTCATAATGGTTGTGTGATCTTTATTAAAATATTGCTTAAGCCCAGAGTATCCGCAATTTGTGTATTTCAGACACAGCCACATACAAATCATGCGAGGATGCGAAATACTAACTGCTCGCTTCGGGGATTTCATGAGCTTGTAATCCAGTTTATAATAATCGCAAACAATGCGTTTGATGTCGCTTACATGATAAGTTTTCTCATATCCGACAGTTTCTACCGATATTACTTTCATCAACATTTCATTTCCTCATTTCATGCAGTGGTATGTTGTTTCTCCCATGTGACAGACCGGGATTGGCTTGCAGGACACAAGCAGGATAAGCAGGAGAATCTTCACGACATTCTCCCAGAAATAATAAATTCCTCGAAATCGCGCATATAAGTCCAATCCTCGCCCGTTCTTTCCTCTGGGTGCTTCTTGGTAATGGCGATGTAAACCGATTCACTGAATGGGGGCTTATTGCCACGCTCAATGATTCTGGCAATGTTGGCAGGTGTCGGTACTTCGTCGTAATGCTTCACGTAATATCGAAACGCATCCTTCACCTGTTGCAGCGTGTAATCAGATAGCACCATGTTGAATAGCTGCGTTAGTTTACCCATCTGCTCAGGCTCTTTGCCGTATGTTTTCAGTGCGTCAAAGCATACAGCAATCATGTTTCCTAGCTCCTTGCGTCCATCCGCATCATTCAGCAACGAAGGCGTTTGTGGCTTCTCTGATTGCGGCTGCGGCACGCTCGCTTTTGCTAGTGCCGTTGGCATAATGTCTTGCAGGGGTTTCATGTCGTTGTTCCATTGGTTTGTTAAAATCGGCTATGGCATCGGATATTGCGCCATCAAAATAATTCAGGGTGGTGATGCGGGATGGGTCACGGGCCTTAGCAGCTACCCGCCTAATGGTTTCAAGAATCAGATCAGCAGATGCACCAGCTTCTAGCCAGACATGCAGCCGTGATGTGTTGGTGATGATGGCAGGTGATAGAACCTCATCGATCTTTTCCAAAAGCTCTCGCGCGTAATTGTTATTATTATATTCTTTCCCTTCTTTATTTGTCGTTACTGCATCGTTGCTGCTTGGTTGCTGAATCGTTGATTCATTGGTTGATTGCTCGTTATCTTCTTTTTCTTGGGATTGATATTTTTCATAATTAACAATGGTGTAAATAGTATAATTACCTGTTGCTTTGCTCGTTATCTCGCCCGTTTGTTTTAGTTTATTCTGGGCAGTTCGTAGCTGTTGGTAGGTCAAGCCAATTTCCTTGGCTATTTTCACTTGAGAGGTGAGTCTTTGCCCCCTCTTAATGACAATACCGCGCCAGCGTTCATCCTGATAATTTGCATTCAATAACAAGTGCAGAAATAAGCGGAAGGTGTTGGTGTCGTCATACCATTCCCATTTAACAATGCTGCGGTGTAGTTTGATGAAGCCTGACACGGCTAAACCTCCCCTCGGCACTTACGTTTTACGTCCTGCCAATATCCATGCAGGCCGCATAGATCACCACCTCTCATTTCTGGAATGCACGCCAATAGCACGCAAGAGATTCCAAATGTTAAACCATACAGTATGACATCAGTCCCACGAATAATAGGCAACAGCACATCAAAGCCATACGCTAGCATGAGAAATACGCCCACACCTAGCGTCCAAGATGCCGCCACAAACAAGACCCCCGCCAATGCGAAGCCAGAACAAACAACGATTATAGCCGATGCAATTCTAGCAATTACCGCAATAGCATCCTTCGCTACCGTTTTGGCAACACAGCATTCAAAACATTTTTTCATACCACCTGCCCCCGGCATAATACGGTTACAGCTTTCTCTATGCGTTCTTTGCCGATTTTGTCTATGGCTGCTTGGGTTTTCGTTTTGTTGGCGAATCTACCCCACGGCTCTGTCGATAACATATCTAGGACACTCGTAACGCATCCATCAGACGATATTACCCCGCACTTCCCATCCCAATCGCTTAGGGCATGTAGCTCTAGGATGGTCTGGAAGGCTTCACCATAAGCCAGGGCTGCTTCTGAAGTTCGGAAATAGGCTTGGGTTCTGTCGCTGCAAGCGGTGAAATAATCCGTACTCAACCCCTCATTGCCGCCTCGTTGCTCTATTTCATGATACCTCTCACCCGCCTTAGGATGAAAGACTGGATTGAGCTTCTCATCTGGCAGCGAATCAAGTTTAGCTTGCAACTCGTCGATTTTCTCTTGCAATTCTTTGCGTTCAGTTTGTTTCATGTTTTTGCTCCTTGTTTTCTCTTGAAATATTCGCCAAAGGTTTCATCTACTCGTTTTCTGACGGGCATCGATTGAGGTGCGCCTATGTCATTGCGTAGTTCCATGAGTAAATGCTCAACAGCCAGAATAGGTGTTTGCTCTGTAGCGTCTTTGTTGATCTCTCTAAGCATCTCAATGGCTTTTTGTAGTTTCTGTTGTGGGGTTTGTTTCACACCCGCCCCCACGGACCACAAAGCGCCTCTAGTAATTCTTCAATGGTGTAAACTTTGAACCACATGGCATCCCCCATTCAGTTTAATGTTTGTTTCTGCTAATAATTCTGATTCGGTCTTGCCGATTTTGGCTTGCCATGCCTTCTTGCCCATGCCACCAAGGCCCGTATCTCCACGGTGGCATTCAGTGCATAATGGTATGGTTTTGTTGTGGTCTTTTCTGCGGCCCATGCCTGTATCTGTGTGATGAACCTCAACAGGCCAGTCACCGCATACAACGCATTCCATTTGGGAAATCTTATCCATGCGTTCGCGTTCTGACTTGGTGGTCATAGCGAACTCCAGATAAAGGACACCTGTCTGTTGAAAACAGGTGTAAAAAATAAAGCTTGTTTCATTTGCATCCTCCGCTTGCGTAACCAACCGACAGATGCTTGCCTAATGCACTCTAAATGGTGCTATTTACCCTCTTACGGGGTGTGGTCGGCGGGAATAATACCCGCCGTTACGTTGCGCCAGTTAAGGGCTGACGCACGCCCATTCCCCTGCTCTTTTCGCACAATCAGGGGATATTCTTTTGCCTCGATCACCCTTCACAACTATGCTCAAGCCAACCAAGAGGGCTGAGCAAATGAATGATGAGAAACTAGATAACTTGATGCTGCAAAACGCCGTAAATAGGGCGCTGATAGAGCATTTATATATGCTGCTACTAAAGGCAGATAAGAACCCGCAAAAAACCTTTGGGGGTATACTCGCAGCAGCAGAATCGCGTAAACAGGCGTATCTGGATAACTTTCCGCTTAAATATAAATCCGAGGAACAGGTTAAAGGCGCACAAGACATCACGAACCTCGTTCATCGGGAGTGTTTGCAGTTTTATGCGGTGCTTGCGGCGACTCTGAATCTTGTAACGCCTGAAGACGATGAAGATCGATTGAATTGATATTTCTCTCAATATCGTCATCCAGATAAGGGTTTTTGTATGAATCTATCTCCATCAGGCTAATGCCTGTATTGCTTAACCCTGTTTTCATTGACCGCCTCCTACGGGGCTAGAGGGTTTCTCCAGCCCCTTCGCAGGGAGGTGCGACTTGTCGGGAGCGACTTCTAGTTCATCGAATTTAATTCCGCGCTCTTCAAACCAGTTTTTTGCTTTTCTGTGCGTGCGCGAAGTGAGGTCGGCCCCATTGATAACCTTATCTATCCAAGTGCCGTTACCCATAATTGAATGCGATAAAGTGGCGTAAGACTTGCCGGTCTTTTCCTTCCATACTTTTGCCGCTTCAATGACTTGATCTCTGTTATCCATGAGGTAAAAATAGGATAAAAAAATCCACATTGCAAGGATTTTTTACTCCGTTGAATTAATGGGTAAAATAATCCACTAATCGCTTATGACTTGGAGCAGAGATAATCTATTGCCCTTAGTCCAAAAAAAAATGCGTGAGCTAGGGTATAATCAAACCACCCTTGCATCAGCAGCAGGTATCGGCAGACACACCGTTAAGGATTGGTTTAACGGCAATATTGTCATGCCTCGCGCAGACCGCGTGAAGGCCATGCTTGAAGTTTTGGACATTGGTGAGCCACCGGAAACTGTGCCTATTATCGGCAAAGTACCAGGAGGCGTACCTATGGTTATTGAAGAAAACAGGCTGCATGATTCAGCGACAAATCAATACAAAGATCCGCCTCAGTTCAAGGGACAGAGTGATAATATAGCCGAGCGCTTTCCCGTTCTTCCCGTTCCAAAGTCTTATCCAAATTGTTTTGCGCTAGAAGTTGTTGGTAATTCAATGAATAACGAAGCAC
>JALEGK010000052.1 GCA_022763105.1 Rickettsiales bacterium
AACAAGTTTAAGTAATTCTTCATCTTTTCTTGTCATCATAGCTCCTTCAACTAAGGAGAGCGTTATGCGTGCAGGCAATGATCACGTACCAGAATATGAACTGGAAAAGGCAAGGCGCACACTGACAGACTATAATGTGCTGTGGCATAGAGGCATTAATAGCGGCGCGCTATTTACTTCTATCAATCATGGTAACCGAGCTGAGATTTTTACCTATGTCACCGATGCTCTGACAACGCTGGGGCTAAGCTATAGTGCAATGAAAGCCGATGGTGATCATATTATAACCGTAACGGGTAAGAACTCGACTCAGCGCCTAGAAGGTATATTGAAATCACAAGGTCACTTGCTTGATGAGCACCACGAACCTACTCGTCTGGATCCTCTAGAAGGTAAGGGGGAAGGGGCTGCTCGCGGTTAGCGTGCAGGGCTACCCTTATCTGTTTCAGCTTCTTTATGGGCTTCCGATGTGGCCATAGATGCAATGGCTTTCATGGCATCTGCTAGCTCATGTTTTTCTAACCCCAACTTTTCCCGAAGTGGGCCCCATTGTACAAAATAATCGGCCTGATCATGAATCTTTTTGGTCATGCCTGCGCTCAGATAGCCGGTGACAAAGGCCGTAGCCGCATTCATAAAGGCTCTGGTTCCGGCATCTTTCATATCCATGCGTTGGTCGCTAATATCAAAAATCATCCACGCGGTGAGCGCGGTAAAGGTGGCGGCAAACGTCAGCGCTCCCACACCAAGGCTTAGCAGGTCGCTGCGCATCTGATCTTCTGGCAGAAGCGATTTATAATCACTGCCAGCATCGTGGTAAGCTTGCCTAATGGCCGCCTTCATACCCGGATTAACAATTGGAACCGACGTGTTGGTGGTGCTGATAGGGGAGTTGAACAAACTGGCGCTGGCGCGAATAAGCCCAGCAAAGCCTTCAGGTGAATAGCGTTCGCTTAAATGCCATAAGGTGCGATTCAAAATATATTCTTGCGATGCATTTTTAAACTGGTCACTAGCTCCCGATCGCCCTGCTGAGGCAATGGTGCGCTGAAGCTGGTTTGCACGAATCTCTAGCTCGTTTCTAAATAAGGTGTAAGCCGCTGAGGCCGTGTCTTGGCCCGCGCTTTCAAAGACATTGCGTCCTGCATCATTCACATCATGCGACATGGCTACACTCCATATATCGTAAGACCTGCAGTGAAAGCGCATAATTGGCAGTGACTTTATATGTGTTCAATACATATGGCATAACATCCCATCATAGCATGGGGCTGCCGGCCAATAGCATTAAGTTTCTATTACATTATAGGGGTTTAATCGTCATCATCTTCGCCCTGAAGCATGTCCATGGCGCGGTTTTCAAACATCTTAATCGCACGGTCTTCAGGGAAGGTAACGGTAATAATAACGCTACGATCTGGGGTGGTCTTCACATCTAGCTTGCCTGCATGCATAGCCACAATAAGACGGCTAAGTGCCAGCCCAAGCCCTTGTGTGGTTACAGGAGCTTCTTCTTCGGGCTCCGATATCGTGCTAAAGAAACTGCTATGGCTAAGCTCGTGGCTTGGCCCTTCTGGTTCGGGCACCACATATTCGAGACGCAAAGTAATCACGTTTTTGGGGGCCGAAATAGCCACGCGTATCGAATCACCCGTTTTAATTTGCCCGGCTGCGCCCATCAACAGGTTCAAAATCAGCTGTTTCAAACGCAGCTCGTCACCTTGAATATCGGGCAGCTCATCGGCAATGCTCTGAATCACTTCAATATTCTCAAAGCGGGTACGTTCATGCAAAATGCGGATACATTTTTGTAAGATAAAGGCCAAATCAACCTTGGTGCTGCTGAGCGCCAGCAGCCCGCCTTCTGCGCGCGAGATAGACAAAATATCGTTCAACAGGTCATTGGCTTCCTGAATTTGCTGTTTCATTGCGCGAATAACCGGTTGATAAGCGTCTTCCATAGGGCCGTGAATCTCATCAGCTAAGCCTTCAATATAGTCTGATAAGGTGGCAATGGGTTTGGTCAGCGATTCGCCTACCTCTTCAAAGAACTGGGCCTTGATGCTATTGCTCATCTCGGCTGACTCTTTGATATGTAACAACTCATTATTTTTAGAGCGCAGCTCGCCCTCAATGCGCTTACATTCTTCAATAAAGCCTGCCATACGAGAAATCTCACGCGCCAAATGCGCAATTTCTTCGGGGCCATCATCGCTGCTAACATAAAAACGTTTGCCTCTGACAATCTCGGAGGTGCGATCGGTAAGGGTAATGACTGGCTGAATGATACGACGGCGAACAGTCCATAGCACCGAGATAAGAAAGAGGGTGATAACCAAGATTTGCAGCAAGCGCGGTAGCAAAATGGCGCGTACATTGGCGCTGTGACGATCTGGGTCGTAGCCCACAAAAATGATATAGGGATATTCGGAAGACTTTTCGTAATACGAGAAAATATCGCCCGCTCTCAGTAGATGGCCTTGCGAATACACGCCGTTGGTCGATGTGTTGAAGTTAATTTTAGCAAGGCGCGGCAACGAAAAATAGGTGCCAAAAAAGTTGGGTTCGTTAGCTTGTTCGGTTAGCAACGTGAATGCCAAATTGGTAATAGCGAAGCTAATGCCGTCTTGCTTAATCACATTTTGTAACTCACGGTTAAACGAGCCAACATCCAAGCTATAAATAACGGCGCCTAAGAAATGCCCATCATCATCGGTTAGGCCTATGGCCAGCGGCATCACCCACTTTTCAGACACACGCCCACGAATGGGGTGGCCAATATGCACTTTCCATGGTGCTGTAATCGCTTTTTTCATATAGTCGCGATCTGAGACTGATACAGGCTTTTCAACCTCGCCTTGATGAGCGCTAAGCACTATTTCTTGATTCGAGTCGGCCCAGAAAAAACCGCTCTTTTTATCGCCATCCTTCTTTTCAAACGATGTAAACAGGTTGGTAATATTATCAGATGTGGTGCCGCTATACCTCATTTGCCGCGCTACCGATTCGAGCAAATAAGAGGTGCGTTCGATTTCAATGATAAGGGCGCGGTCGATGCGTACAGCCTCATTTTCGAGCTGCTTGATAACAGACTTAGCGTGATCTTCGAAAGTTTCGTAGCTCACCCATACCGATACCAAAAACAAAATAAAGACAATCAGCACGGACAATAGTGCAAAGTCTCGATACAGCGATGGTTTGGTATGAATACCTAACATAATTGTGCTGAACACTCCCCCATATAGGGTAAGAGCATAAAAGTTCCATGCTAAATATCAAATGGTATCTAGGATTAGGCGTGTTCGAGTGTTGATGACTTATCAGCAAGCTGGCTTTCTACCACACCGCTACCCACTTTGGTGCTAGGGCAACGCTCGCAATCTTTGGGGCTGCGCTCTTTGGTAGGCTTCTCAGGCTCGCATGGCATTTTATCTGCCAGTGGGCGTGTATAAATGGGCTCACGTTTGCGTTCCGGCTTGGTGGTATCAACGGTGTTATCGCCGAACCCTGTGAGGTTATAGGCAATTTTATTACCCATAATAGGTGCCAATATACGACTGGCCGCTAGCATGAGCGCTGTTGAATAAACGGTCCAAATACCGTCAGCTACGACCATATCGCCTACAAAGTCTTTGTTCTGTTTAGAGACTTCGGCTAATTCTTTTACTTCGGGTTTATATGGGAACCAGCTTAATTTTAGTTTATCGATACCGCGCATAATGCCGTTACCGACCGGGTTATTCATCAGCATTTCACCCAGTTTCTTCTGGACATTCATAATACCATCACCCACCTTGGGCATATAGGCTGTGGCATATACTACCACCAATGCAGCGGCGCGTGAGGCAATAGCGCTCATCCAAGTCTGGCTAGCGGTCTGATTAATACGTTGTTGTGCGGCTGCTTCTTTTTCAGGATTATCAATGCCTGTACCATGTTTACGGTCATAAGCATTCACAATGTTAGCGCGACGGTCTTCAATCAGCTTAAACGGTAGTGCCGGAATCGTGCCGCCAATCGAGAGCGAGAAAATCTCACCCATACGCTCAGATTTTGTATCCAGTGCTTTTTCAAATTCGGCTTTTGCCTCTAAGGCTTTTTCTAATTCTCCAGCATTTCCTGAAGCCTGCTCGATCTTCTTATCTAAATCTACAAGCTTAGCTCTGGTTGAGGGAAACTTCGTAGTAAAATTATTATGAAAGAAGTTCTGAATTCTATTAAATATCTTCGAGCCTTTAGGGTGCTTTTTCAAAAAGACTGCTGTCGCTACCGATGATACATAGATCATCGTAAACAAAGC
>JALEGK010000053.1 GCA_022763105.1 Rickettsiales bacterium
ATAGAGGCATAGAGGGGCTGGCGGATGCACTGGGTATCAGCGCGCAAAAATTACAAGAGGTCAAGCAGGTGGCGGCCATTGCAGAGGCTAACCAATATTCAAATAATATGGTGGAGAACTGGAATGTTGGCCGTGCCGTACAAGGCCAAGGCAAAGTGGGCGTGCCAGAAAAAATGCAGGCAGGCTTAATGCAGCGTGTCGCAAATAAACTCAAAAGCCTAAAGGCAGAAATTCATGAGCATGATGTGCCGTTGGATATTCAACGACGCGAGAAAATGTTTGTTGCGACCTTGCGTGATTTGCCGCCAGAGCTACTGGAAGCATTGTATGTATCAGGCACCGAGTTTGCCTTTACCCCAGACCCGGCGATTGGTCAGCTAGATCAGCAATCAGGCAGAGCGCTTGGCTTCTATCGCCCAGCGACCTATGACACATCGCACGAATATGGTGTGCGTCAGATCTATGTATCAGCCAGACAATCCACCGAAGAATTTCGTGAGAATCTTATGCATGAATGCCACCATTTGATTTTCCCAAAAGTCTTCACCGTGGACCAACGTGCTGAAGTGGACCGACTACTCAAAGACGGCGCGGATTACATGCGCGGTTTAAAAACGCTGCTCGATGATTGGTACGAAGCGCCCCCACAAATGCGCGATAAAATTCAGGCTCACATCCAGCATGCCTATTTCACACCGCAAGGCGTGACCATGCAGCAAGTGATGGGTGGCATGAGCATGACCAGCTTCCGTGATGCTATTCATGACGCAGTCGATAATCTAGATCCTGATAGTTTGTATTTAGCCAAAGCCAATTACGCATCGCCAGAACTGCGTGTTGCAGAAATTATCTCGCGCTATGCCGAGATGAAATATGTGCGCATGCGCGACTTCCCGAATGCCCTTAATTTCATCGCACCGCAAATGGATGAGATTTATAACAATCATTACCTGCCGCATATTCGTGAGCGCTTAACGCAAATGAAGCAGGAGCAGCAAGAGCTGCCAGATTATGTGCAGAATATGGGTTTCCCACCGCACGCCATTCCAAAAGGTGAGCAGGTGACAGAGCTGCCGCATTTAAAAATGACCGGCCACCCAACCGAGCTGATCTCAGCAAATAGTGCAGAGCATCAGGCAAAAGGGTTGGCGTCTCAACAAGACCAGCTGCGCGAAGGAGCGGGGCATTTTGAAAGCAAATTAGCCGAAATGAAACCGGCTAATGAGCGCATTATTTAATTACAAATAAACCCCCGGCATATCACTCACACGACCACCAAGCCCAAGTTTAAAACGTGTCAACCCTGCACCATCTTCGGTATTAATGCCCCCTAAATCGAGTGATGTCACACCACGTGCCTTTAGGCGCAGCATGCATTCCCACAATAACAAATTATGCGCATTGAGCTTTTTGCCATCCTCACTGCTCCAGCCAATATGGTAGGTGGCACATTGCCCATGAATGAGGCACAACACGCCCGCAACCGTTTCTTTACCGATATCTGCGCGCAGAATCAGCAAGCTGTCTTTACCCGCGAGTGACTGATATTCCGGCACTAACTTAGGACTAAGCGCAGCATAGCCCACTTGCAATTGCTGCATGATTTCTTCCATTAGCAGCCATTCATATTGAATGGGTTTCAACCCGACCGGCTGACATTCTAATTCCGATTGCTGTGCTTTGCGCAGCTGATTGCGCCACTTGCCATCAAGCGATGAAAGCAGCGTATCTTCATCTGATGTGAGATCGACGAGTGAGGTATGATACGGCGTGACCACTCGCTTGATCCCTGTCATGTTCAATGCATCCGCATCATTACTCTCCGGCATAAGGAATAAAAAGTAAGGCCATGTTAATGGGTGCTCTTTTTTGATGAGCCGATAGCATGCAGATTTTTGTGCATCTTCTAAATCATCTCTCAGCCAGATAGGGCCTCGCATGACGGTGGCGATCTTGAGGTGCTTTACAAATGTTCTGACATGCATTTGCGCATAAGCAATTGGCTGGCCCGCCTGCGTGATAATAGCGCGGTGCGTGGCACCACCATAAGACGCAACAATCTCGCCGTAAGCCGGATGCTGCTGATAGGCATAGCCATGCCCTTTAAGCAGATTGCTATAATCAGCAATGCTCATGGTATCCCAAACGATCTGGGTATCGCTTAATTGATCTTGTGCATTCATCTGCCTTGTCCTATAGCTTTGGCGCATGAGACGCAACAAGATACAAACGATCAAAGGCTACACATTGCCATCGCCACGGCTGACAGCAGCGGGCTACTGGGCAATGATCTATCATATCGGACTGCCGCTTATCGGCGTGCTGGCACTAGCGGATGCCGCGCTTTACCTGATTTTCCGTTATGGCTTTCACCAATGTTATGGGGTGTGGTGTTGGTTTTAATTAAGGCTAAGGAGCGGGGGCAGGCGCAGGAGCCGGCGCTGGGTCTTTTTTCTTCAGCAAGCCTTTCAGATTGTCGCGAATCGCTTTTACGTCATTCTCAATTGTTTTCGCCTTATCCTTCAACTCATCGCGCGTTGCTTTCGCATCATCTTTGATGGTAATGGCTTTTTCCTTGATCTCGTCACGCTTTTCACGCACGACATCTTCCATCTGCTTATAGGTCTCTTTCGCGCTGCGATTTTTCTCTGGCTCTTTTTGTGCATCAACAATCGATTGCAAACACGGATTGCCGCTGCCGGTAATGCCAAGCTTATCGGTGACCTGTTCACCTAAAACAGCAGCCAGCCCAACACCGCTACTCGCACCCAGTACCAGCTTGCCAATACCAATGAGTGAACCCGCAGTATCAGGCGAAACCGACAAATTCGCATAAGGGCCGGTAATACGCAGTGGTGGCACAATATCGGACAGACCAATCGAGCTTTGATTTACCTTCATCGCCATGCTCAATGACTCAGCCGGCAGATTAACGCTCCCCGAACCACTCACCACAGCAATAGGGGTTTTAAGCGCTAATGTTTGTGTGCGCGCAATACCATCTTTCACTTCAAACTGCCCGACCAGACAGCTGACATCAACAATGTCTTTCTCGCCCAAAAGCCTAAAGAATTTTGCTGCATTTTTGACTTTAGGCGGCACTTCAAAACGGGCGCGGTCTGCATAGAGATCTATCTTACCATTCAATGTTTGCTTGATAGCACGCTCGCTCGTGCCGGATGCATTGAGTATAATATGCCCCTGCAACACACCCTCTTTAACATTGGTGATCTTAGATCGGTTCAAGAATGGCTCAATCGCTAGGTCTTTAGTTGTCACATCAATAGAGATAACCGGTGTTTTCTCTTTAGCATTGATCGTTGCTTTACCCGACAAGAACCCCTTGCTCATAGAGGCGTTAAAGGGCGCAACGGTAAGCGCGCTATCTTTGACAAGCAGGGTTGTCTTCACATCATGCAGCTGCATAGAGTCTGTGCTTAGCTTGCCGACATTAAGGTCAATATCTGCATTCGCCTGATTCAGGAAGTGAAACGGCAAAGACGCTTCTTTTGCCGGTGCTTTTGTGGCTGAATCAGTAGCACCTTCCTGTTTGGCGGGTGCAGCAGGTTTGGAAACTACCGCATATTGCGGCACGGATAATTTTGCTTTCAGATACGGCTTGCGTCCTGCCAGATTCAGCTCGGCACTACCGCTGATTTGCGTGGTAGAATAATCCAGCACCATATCGCGCATGCGGATCAATTCCAGCTGACCACTTAATGCCGTATCAAGCTTGATCGACTCAGAACCGCTCAGCGGCATGCCAATCGATTTGCCCAATTGCTGCAAGCTTGCGACTTCTAGCTGCACATGCATGTCATAGGTCATATCAGAAAAGGCAAGATTACCTTTCATGCCCAGATTAACCCCTTCGCCATGCGCCTGCGTATCTAACTCAATGGTCTCACCCATGGACTCACCATTGATCGCAAAATTTAGTGCTTTATATTTTCCATCCAGTGCGAGCTGCCCAACGGAATGCTCGGTAATGTCTGTTACCAAGAGCTTGGAGACATTGAGCGTTTCGGTCTTACCTGCCTCGTGATAATGGATGGTTGAATCAAACAGTTCGACTTTTGAAACAAAAAAAGACGAATCAGCACCATCGCTTGCTGGTGCGTCGGTGTCGCTTGCTTCTGGAGTAGATTCTTTTAATGCTTCTTTTGCCTTGGGCGATTTAATTTCCCACGACTTACCCTTAGAAGATGATTCTAAATGCAGTACGGCTTTGCGAAGCGTGACGTGATTGATTTCGATAGTGCCTTGGATAAGAGGCAGTACATTGAAGGAAAGATCAATTTCTTCTGCCTGTAGCAAATCTGCATTACTTGCCCAATCAGGGTTACCAAAACGCACTTTAGTGATGGTGACCGTTGGCTTGAAACTAATCGTCGGAGTGATCTCTCCATCAAGGTTTATGCGGCGTCCAGTAGCATCAGCCACCTGTTCCGTAATAAATTGTTTGATGTCATCAACACCGATAATCTGAATTGCCAGATACGCACCAAAGGTGGTCAGCAACGCCAAAAAAACAATGATCGAAGCGAGATATTTGATCAATCGCATTTTCTGCGAAATCCTCCCATTTTTTAAGCCGAATACAGCTATAACGACTCTGTTTGAGGATGACCAGAGAAAATTTCTGCGCTTTTCTTAGAAGACTTTTAACCAATTTTATGGTAGCCTACACAAACTTGCTAGGTATAGGCGATGGTGAACATGTATGTTTGCCATTATATGGAATCATGTAGGCCACGTGATCAAGTAGACAGCGTCCTCCATAATAAAGCAAGGTAGCTAGACGATGACTATTAACAGTTTATCGACTTCGTCGGTAAGCTCGTTGGCTCTATCTGGGCTCAACGAGGCCAATCAATCCATTACCGCTTCAACTTATAGACTCTCTTCGGGCGATCGTTTTTATCGTGCCGGTGATGATGTAGCGGCTTTATCAATTTCAACCAGACTGCAATCTGACATTGTTGCAGGCCGTCAAGGTCTTGTGAACAATCTTCAAGCGGAGAGCTTACTGCAGGTCGCTTATGGTGGCTTGTCAGAGGTCAATGACATCCTGGATGATATGAAATCAATCGCTGTACAAGCAAACTCAGGCTCGCTAACTGCGACCGAGCGTGCGGCACTTGATTTGCAATTCCAGAATCTCGTTGGCGAGATCGACAGTATTGCGTCTTCGACAAACTTCAATGGCATTAACCTGCTCGATGGTACATTGAGCGGCACCAATGATATTGAAACCACGGCAGCAGCATCTACGGCTGCAACTGGTTCGTTAACATTCAGCAGTAACTTAGCCCATAACAACAGTATTATTCTGAATGGTGCGTTGCTTCAGGCAACAACAACAAACCCAACTGCTGGTTCTACGTTCCTAATCGGTGCGACGATTTCTGAAACAGTTCAGAATTTGGCTAGTTCTCTTAATCAAAGCACTGCTTTTGGGTTATCGGAAGCTTCCTATGAAGCGGTAGGTAACTCGTTGCAGATTACCAGCCGTGCGGGTGGTGAGTTAAGCAATGGTTATACGATTAGCCAAGCAAGTTCTGCAGCTGGTGCATTTACCACCGCAGGTGACGTTACCAACCTGGCAAACGTATTCACATTGGCTGGTGGACGTGACGACGCGATCTCTCGCGGTGGTTTGACCGTACGTGGTGATATCGGTGATAACCTGATTAATACGCAGGAACAAACCGCAGCGGAAATCACGATCACTTTCGTGGATAATCCTGCTGACACCGATACGGTCGTATTCAGTAATGGTAATGGTGGTACGATCACCTTTGACATTGTGGATACTACGGCGAACAACTTGGACGCGCAGCGTGCAGCAACTACTGAAGAAACCATGGAGAATTTGCTGGATACGATCACGAGTTATCGTGATAACAGTACCGCTAATGACACCTATGTGCTTGACCAGTTGGAGTTCGAAATCGATGGCAATAATCTAGTTATTCGAAATAGAACGTCTGGTAATGTGTTAGAAATCGATGGTGCGACCGATGCAACCGGTTTCGCAGCTTCAGGTGCCGATGCGGCGATTTCGAATACCACGTTAGATAATGGTGTAGATACTGGTGTGAATCTTGAAGGTGTGACCAATGCAGATTTCATTGGAACCATCAGCGGGTTCTCAGCGACCTACAACTCGCCAGATAGCATCACGGCACAGGTAACGGTTGGTGACTCTACCTATACGGCTGACATCACCGACACGACTGTTACGGCCAACACTATCGCTCGATTCAATTCGTCTGATGGTGGCTTCTTTGACATTCAACTGGCGGCCAACAACGGGACTGCGGTAAGTGACCAAGGCGATGCAGATGCATTTGCCAGCCGTCTGAATGCTGCTTTCTCAACCCTGGATATTTATCAGGAGCGTGCGGTCGATAACTTCGGTGGTGCTGGTGTGTTCTCTGGTGGTACAGCTACTGTCCAACTAGATGATTACACCAATGCTCGTATCGATACGGTTCGGGTAACAGCTGCTCCGGCAACTAACCTAGATGCCTCTATCGAGGTTGAAGTGGCTGGCGAAACCTTCCGCAGTAACAATCTGGGCCAAAGCATTGGTGCCGGTGAAACCTTCACGCTGACCAGTACGGAAGATGCAAGTCGTGTGATTAGCATCACCAATGGTAATTCTCAGGTGGATCTGAGTAACGATGCAGATGCTGAAACCGCACAAACGGACTTGCGCACCTCCTTTGGTATTGGTGTGGCGGGTTCTGGTGGTTCCGGTCTGACTTTCCAGGTTGGCACATCAGCGGATAACAGCATTTCCGTTGATATTGGAAGCGCAACAAGCTCAAGCCTGTTTGAGGGCATCTCGTACGATGTGACCACTCAGGGCAATGCTTCTGATGCTTCTGATGCAGTAGATGCTGCACTGGATCGCTTAGGCTCCATCATTGCTGAAGTGGGTTCTACCCAAGCAGCATTACAGTTTAACTATAACGCAACCAATACGGCGATTAACGAACTGGATACAGCTCGCGGCATATTGGCTGACACCGATATTGCGACTGAGTCGACATCGTATGCAGCTGCTATTGTTCAGCAGCAAGCAGCCGTGTCTGTCTTGGCGCAAACCCAATTATTAAGCTCTAACCTAATCGGCTTGATCGATAACTAGAGTTTAATAATCATTACCTAGCAAGTACGTGCCCGCCTCTGGAAACAGGGGCGGGTCATTGCATTTTAGGCCAAAAAATCGCGCAAATAAGGCATTTTAGGCCCCATCCGTCACAAAAACTTCATGAAATTCAAAGGGATTTAGCCGCCCTCATCCGATATACTGTTAATGTGCCATTTTGCCTATGTGAGATGGTGCGTGAGATATATGTATGGAAAATTTTAGTTCACAGATGGATCGTTCCAACCCGCAACACGCGCAGGTGAACGATGTTAACCAGAAGACGGACCAGACCGTAAGGCTCGGCCTGACGGCGCTACCGGCACGTTATATTTTCCGTGGGATGTTCAAGTCATTTTCAGATTCAGCCACGCCGTTCTGGTTGCGTAAATACACCTCAGAGCCAGTGTTGAATCACATTTATGCCAATCCATTATTTGAGAAAATCAATAACCATCTGGCGCAATATAATATCGAAGATATTGTACCAGCCGATAATCTGACAAAGCTGCGAAACACAGATGTGCCGCTTAGTGAGAAACGCGATATTGTAGAACGCGCATTACGTGACACGCCAAAGGGGCAAGAGCTTAAACAGTTCATGCGCGACACGCTGCGTAAATTCGATTCAACTGGTGATTTTTACAATACGCTTGAATATGCAATCATCGAAGGTGACCCAAGCAAACCCGGAAAAATTGCGCTAACAAACGGTTCTAAAAAACGTATTAAGTCAAACCTGTCTGAGCCAGTGTTTGAATCCCTCTATGATAATTCATTGGGTGTTGGTTCACTGCTGATGACGCACACCATACGTAAACGTATTCTGCATGATATTGAGAGCTTATATTCTGAGACAGTGGGCTATGAGCTTGGCAAAGACCCGCATGCGGTCACGCGTGATGATATCTTTAATAGCGATAACACGATTATTCAATCCACGGCCAAGAATTTCACGCAAAAACAATGGACGCGTTTAGGCATTAGCGCGATTCCATTCATGAAAAATATCCCAAGCCTCAAAGCGGCGCAGTTTGGTGAGTTGGGTATTGGTGCTTGGGGTGTGCTTTGGGCATATGATACATGGGGCCGAGAAAGCACCATGCTTGAGTTGCTGACGGAATTTGTGAATGACCGTCTGAATCCAAAATTCGGTATTGGTGACCCGATTAAACCATCGGATATCATCAATCTCTATCAGAATTACGCGGTGAAATTCCGCCCGGAAACAGCCTTTAAAAGTGTGGCTACCAGCGATATTGCAGAGGACCAGCTCTGGCTGCGCAGTGAGGGTGTGTTCCGTGAGATAGCAACGCTCATGAACGAAAGCTACAACTATAAACATACCTCTGAAGTAGACCCGAAAACCGGTCTACCCGGTGACCCGGCCGACTTCAAGCTTCCAAAATTCATTTATTTGCTAGGTCATGACATGATCAATGTGAATGAACCGGAATGGTCGATGGCCTACATCAAAATCGCTAATGAATATGATATGGAAGCCGTCAAAGAAGTGCGTAGAGCACAATTGCGAGGGGTGGATCTGGAGAAAATTCTCAAAAAATATCCAGTTGACCCATCGATGACAACGGCATCCGAGCGTGCGCGGCACATTGTCCGAGATGATGCTCGCGGTTCTATTGATATTGAAGAGCGCCAGCGCCAAAAGCAGGCAGGTAAAGAGGCGGAGGACATGTATCTTCGTAAAGGTGAAGAGGTGAAGGCAGGGAATCCTGCCGACCACACACCGGATCACATTGTATCAGCAGAAAACATACTGATTGAACAACTTATCAAGCAGGCACAGCAAAGCGTTCCAAACCGCACTGCCTAATGCTATGCTGCGTCTTGCAGCACTCATTTATACAAAGCCATGATTGAAAACGAATACCATGTATTGCATACCATGCCAGCGTATCTATCGGCTGGTATGCCGCCTGAGTTAGAGCGTCTGGCACGACAATTAGTCGCCACAGGTCTGCTGCGCATCAATGCGGATCATGAGCGCAATTTTGTCCATTATTCAAGCGCTGGGTTTGATCGCAGTTTTTCCTACCGCCAACTCACCGATAGTAGTTTGACGCAAACAACGCGTCAGATTATCGCCGACACGCTACCCGGCATGGCAGGCGAAGAAGGCATTAAGGAAGTGTTCGAGCGTTTAATCCGGGAATGCAAAAAAGGCGGCATGATGGCACCGGAGCGCGAATTCCAAATTGCACGCCTTTTAGTGCAAGCCACGCACCCATCGGTGATTCGCTTAATTATGGCGGGTGGGGTCAATATCTATGTGTCCTATTCGCACAATATCAGCGATTTGATGGGCGTGCATTTCTGGGAAAATGAGGGGCTCAGCCAAGGCATGCAAGCCATAGGTGGGGATGGTGCCGCTGTCTATGTCTCCTGCGGTGGAAACCCATTTATTTTGACAGAAGAGCAGAAAAAATATCAAACAGATGGCTTTCCGGCTTTAGCGCGCCTGATGGTGATCGCTGCGCAGGAATTAGGCCATTTTGCTGATCTTAAACGCAATGCGGCGGGGCAATGCGTTGCGCGCCATTCGGCGCATTTTATGCCATTTACAGCCACCCATTCCGTTAAATCCGCGCGCAGAACCGATATTGAGCACGTACACAGCCTACAATCGACCATTGAAGGCTTGCAGCCCAATACTCTGTTAAAATTAGAAAAAGATGCGCGCTTTTACCGAAAACACCGCAAATGGAAGGCGTGGCGTTTAAAAAAAGCGATGGCAATAGAAAGAGGGCTGCTCAAACAGCGTGCGCGCGCAGCAGCATGCAGTTTTGTAGAGCTATTCCCAGAAAATCTGCACCCAGAATCAGATTTCGCCACCAATATTGCGCACTGCCTAGAGGATATGCAGGCAAACCTAACCCCACGTGCCGATGCGTATCGTCATCATAACCCCGAAATAGAAGAGGCAATCGCCTGTGTAGAGGCGCTCGCACGCGTGCCGCAACAGGTCATTAAATGGGGGCATGCAGCGACCCAATATGCATGGCCGAACCTTTATCCCATCTATTATCAGCAGGTGATTCCGGCCAATATTGAGGCAATCGAACGAATGGTCGGCCAACCTATTGATTTTTCGTTATCTGAGGCACCAAGCCCAGAGGCTGTCGCCTATGCGGATAACCGGCCCAACTGGCAGAAATACCTAGAAAAATTACAGTTTTTTGACAGCTAATCTTCACCCAATCGTCACACTTAAATTTGTACGGCTCAGCTATACTGGTTACAGTTAAGGAGTAGTACGTGACCGATACAAAAGCAGATGCATTAGGTAGAACAGCCAAGCCGGGTGATCCTGCGACCAAAGGTGGCAAGGACAAGGACAGCAAGACCAATTGGGCTGAGCTAATGCCGATGTTTTTGCTTGGCGCTATAGGTCTGATTGTAGGGGTTGTTACGAATCTTGGTATTGTGGGTGGGTTATTGCTAGGTGGTATCGCGATGTTGGCAACACCATTGCTGACGAAATTACTTCCAAAAGAATGGGCAGATAAAATACAGGGTTTCTTTGGTTCAATGATGGGCGACCCTAAGGCGCTCAAAGCAGCAATCGATACCCCAGAAAAAGTACAGTCTCTTCTTAAAGGCTCAGGCGTAAAAGAAGAAGTGGTAAAAGAGCTAACCGGTAGCGCAGAACAATGGCAGGAAACGTTGAAGGCACTGGAAACCGTTCCAGGCTTTGAAGGCGGGAAATTATTCTCAGAGATTGGTGGCAGCGTCATTGGTAACTTAACGTCACGCACAGGCGCATTAGATAGCATCAGAAAAACCTTGGCGAAACCAGATGTGGTGCGTCATGTCATGAACAACATTAAAGATCCGGGTCGCCGCCAGCAACTATTTGGCGCGGTGCTTAGCATGTCTGGCGTTAGAGAAGATCTGGTGCGCAAAATTAAAATGTCTGACCCTAAAGAGCTGATCGCAGCAATCGATAGCATCAATAAGGGCAAAACAGGAACCATTAATCTAGAAGCGCTGATGCAAGGTAAATACGAAGCCTTCTTCACCGCCGATTCTCTGGCAGCCATGCTTAAGGATGACAAGCTACGCGGTATGATGGATAACATCATCCCAACCATTGATATCGTAATGGAGACACATGGTAGCCGTGGCGCAGCTGACCCGGCGAACACCAAGATGGACCAAGCAATTTCCAAAGCAGTACAAGATTTGTTGACGGCAGATGGCGGTAAAACCTTTGCGGATCTCTATAAAGGCCCTGCGGGGGCAACCATCGTAACGGCGCTGCAAAAAGTCGTATCATCTGTAGACCCAAAAGACCCAAAAGCAGCCCCAAGCCTTGCCGAGCTGGTTGGAAAATACAAAGGCATCGATACAGTCATCAAAACGCTGAACGAAACAGATATGAAAGCCGTGCTGAAATCAGCAGGCTTTGCAGAAGGCGCTCAACTAGATAGCGCAATGCGCGCTGTGAACTGGTTGAAAGCACCTAACAATAGTTCAGAAGCTGGAGAGAATTATAACATCACGACTGCGATGCTAATGCTGAAAGACATGCAGGCAGAAGGTGCTCAGCCAACCAAGGTTTTCGAAAAACACCGCACCGCTTTTAAATGGACAACCGATGCTGCGGGTACGACAACAGTGGCTCCGGGTGCAGAAGATGCGCTGCGTTTGCTGGTGGTTAACCAGTCAATGTTTGAAAAGCTGGTAGGTGGCATTGAGGTAGAAGCATTACGCACACGACTGATAGATAATCGCGCGAAACTTCTAGGAGAAGTAACGGGTGTTGAAGGTATAGACTTTAAAAAACTGGCGTTAGAACTTGGCCGCACCCATACGGCTGAGAATCCTGTAACATTGCAGGGTGCGATTCTGAAATCGATCCCGGAAAATCTCAGAGGCGAAATCATTAATGGCGATCTGATTAAAGGCATGATGGCTCGCCAGCAAGATATCGAAGCTGTACTAAAAATTGCGGGCGCTAAACCAGCTGATGTGACCAAAATCGCAGGCTTCATTCACGAAAACGCAGCAAAGTGGAACATTATTCTTGGCGATACGGGCATGGATAAGCTGGCAAAGCTTATTGTAAGCGACCCCGACAAGGCCGCTACATTGTTTGAAAACCCAGCTAGCCTATTCTCGGACCCTACTAAATCTGGTCTAAGCGCTGAGGGTCGGAAGTTGCTGATCGAGCTGCAGGACACAGTATTTGAGCGCATTCAAAAAGGCCCAGACGGTGATGCCGCAGCAAAGGATGATAATGATGCAGTTGAGAAAGCTTTCTCTGAGTTAAATTTCGAGAAGCTTGGGCTTGCAGAAGCACAACAGAAGTTCCTCGATATCTTTAAAGTATTAGTTGCTAAAGGTGCAGATGTTAAAGGCCTTGAAACCAATACAGGCGCAGGCCGTGTCACCAATCTAGATCATATGGCGAGTCAGCCAAGAGCGGTGCTATATGAGATTATGAATAAGTTATCGGCCATTTCAGCGGGCAAAGGCGGAGAAACCCCTGTTTTGTCAACGAAAGCCCAGAAAGTGGTTCACGGACTGGATTTTGATGATCCAAAAATGTTAGAATTGCTGAAAAGCATTGATTTGGGAATGGTCGGAAATGCACTAACAGGCGCAACTACATTCGCAGCCAAAGATCTAACTGAGCACCAAGCTTATATCGAGAAAATGAGAGTAGAAGCAAAGAAGACAGGTACTGAGGGTGATGCGGCAAGACGAGTCTTACAAAACCAAGCGACCTTTGAAAAAGGAGTCGACGAAATCATAAACGCAGCTTTGCCATCACTAGGTACAGAAGCGGTCGAACCATCAAGATAAAAAAGCATTAAGGAGAGTGCAATGACAGAGACGATTGATGCTGCCAAGCTCAAAAAACATATGGGCAAATCAAGCCCTAATGACCTGCAGACATACCTAGCAGATTTCATGAAAGCGAATGGCTATGAAGTCGTTACTTCTTACTCTCCACAGCAGGCTGGCCAACCAGAGAAAAAAGAAATTAGTGTTGAGCATCTCGCGCAGACTGCAGAGTTGCTCCAAGAGAATGCAAGTAGATTAGAAGTCATTTTAGGTGGTAAAGATAATCCAGATATTGCTTATGCGCACATCGCTCAGCGCGTCAATAAAAGCCGCTCTTTGCCAACAGCGGCAAAGCTAGGTGAGTGGATTGCGGAGTGGCAGGTAAAAGACGGCCCTAAAGCAAAAAAATATGCCGTTGATAATGAAGCGCTGATTATCAAATCTATTAAAGAAATGGATCTTTCTGCGATTGAACCTAAGCCGGGACAAACACCTTCCCTAGAATATGCGACCGCAAAATTTTTATCAGATACTTTTGGCACGACGGGGCCTGCGGGTCAGACTAATCTCATGAAGTTGGTCAATGCAACGCAACCCGGCGGCATCTTAAGCCCAGAGGATATTAAAGGTATTTTCAATGGTAATATCCTGACAACGCTAGGTCCAAAGCAGGCCCAAATTAAAGGATTTGTTGTTGGCTTGGATTATAAGGAAGCGGGGGAATCCTATTCTCAATGGCGACCATTAGCCGTCAATGCAGCGATTGATAGTGCCACGGCAGGGCTAAAAGCAAAACAGGCAAGTGGTGAAGGTGGTATGATCACATCGGCAAAAATTATGGGCCTAGAACAATCAGCAAAATTGTTGTTCGGTGCGGGCAAGACGCCTCAAGAAATTCTGGATACATTAACAACAAGTGGTGATGTCGATAAGGCGACCGACGCGGATCTTGGTAAGTTGGTGGATCGGTCTTTTGCGATCGCCACAGATCTTCAAAAACTAGGCATCATGAAATAAGTCTAGCCAAGCAGTGCTTTTAACGCTTCCATCCCGAAGAGTAGAACAAAGCTGGTTCCAGCCACACCAATCAATCCAACAATAATCCCGATAATAATGGTAATGCCGTCGCGGCTGAGAAGCCCAAGCGACATAATCAGCACGCCCAGACCGGGCACAAAATTCGTCCAAGGCAGTGGTACGGCGATGCAGGCTGAAAAGAGCAAACAGCACGAACCCACCACACGCTCACCTGTGGTGCTCGATGCAAAAGACAAACGCGCGCGCAGCAATTTCTCGATTTTCTTCATACGTGGTGCGGCTTTCTCGACCATTTTGGCGAGCAGGCTACGGCGGATTTGTCGATTATTAATCCAGCTAGGAAGCCACGGTACGTCACGCCCAATCAGCATTTGAGCCGCCAAAAAAGCAAGTGGCACAGCGGTCAGGCTAGTGAGACCCGGGGCAGGCACAGGCACACAATTGGGTAGCACAAAAATAACCAGTAGCAGTCCAAAGCCACGCTCCGCCAATGCGGACATCAGCTCGCCAATGCTAACCTTATCTGCCTGATATTTGCGAACCGCATCTTCTAGCACATCGGATGCTGCGCGGTTTTTCTTGAATCGTTTAATAACCATAATGCTCGTCCCACCGCATTCGGTTATAGGCACAAATCATCTATTTGCCAATGAATGATTGAATGGTTTGCACCAAATGATGCGCGATATCGTGCCACGATTCCAGCCAGCCCATCTGCGTGAGAATGGCAACGGCAAAACTCAGCACCAACATCAGGAATAAGCAGGCGACAACATAGAGGAATTGCGCACGCACCAAATCATGCGTGGTGGCTTTGGCGCTACCGCTACCCACCCAACCATCTTCAATGGTGCCGGAATCTAAGTGGCGCGGCCCGCCAAGCGCAACGCCCAATGCCCCTGCCGTGGTCGCAATCGCCATGCCGCGATTGGATGAACGGATGCGGCGGCTGTCATTCACCGCACCGCGCAACGCAGCCCAAGGCTTGCATTTTGGCACAAAGAAACTCGCAAGTATCAGGCAGATAGATGCAAGGCGCGCGGGAATCCATTGCAACAAATCATCGAGCTTGGCAGATGACCAGCCAAAGGCAAAATAATGCTCCGAGCGGTAGCCAACAATACGATCAGCAAGCGCAATCGTGCGCATAATCAACAAGGCAGGTAAGCCGCCAATAATGTACCAAAACACGCCTGCCACGATGTGTTTACTAAAGCTATGCATCAGCCATTCAATGCCGGTGCGCGCCGCCGTGTGCGCATCGAAGGAAGGGAAGCTGCGACGAAGCAAAGGCTGCAGCAAGCTCTTCAAATGCGGCACATCTTGATCTTCCAATGGCTTGTTCAATTCGCGGCTGACATCCCAGAAATGGCGCGCAGGCAGAAGGTAGATGACCATTGCCAGCTCTAGCACTTGCAGCGGCGGCACACGACTAACCATGACATGCACGAGTAAAGAACACCCAAGTGCCAACAGGACGGCAAAAGACAACATAATCATGCCACGATAAATACGTGTACCCATCGAACGTTTTGAACGATTCAGTTTGCGGTCCATACGGATGATGAAACGCTGCATCGGCTTGGCGTAACGATCAAGGTTCAGCCCCGACCAAATCACATGATGGGTAAGAATAATAGAGAGCAGTAGTACCGCGACCGAGACCATGACACGGTCTTCAAGCGGATGTAGTAACACCAACTCCATAATAAGGTGGATACTATTCTATGAAGATTTCAACGCGACGGTTGGCACGCTCACGCACGCCGTCGGCAGTTGGTACACGCGGATCAGACTCACCAAACGCGTAATATTGAATGCGGTCTTCCGAGATACCATATTCCATCATGAATTTGCGGATGAACTCGGCACGCTCAAGCGACAAGGACAGATTATACTCATCGGTGCCAGAGCGGTCAGCATGACCATGAATAACAATCTCAGCGCCATCTTCAGCCAATACTTGCTGTGCGATGCCTTCCAGCCCATCAGAACCTGTCGGGTCTAGATGATCACTATCGAATGGGAAATACAGCAAATAAGAGGTGGAAATAGGGCCGCCAATAGGTGGGCCATCGTAAGACGCACTGCTTTCCAGCAAATCAAAGAATTGTGAGCGGCATTGATCAATATCATCCGCTTGCCAGCCTTCTTCTAGCTGCTCTAGCCAGCAATCATAGGTAAATTGTAGCTTGGCCGCATATTCTGGATTCGCTTGTTTGGCATTATCGCTCAAGCGCTCCATCAGCTTTTCGCGTGCCATAGCGACATCGGCCTGCTCCTCTTTAGGCACATTCCAGCTTTCAGGCATTTCTGGCCCAACATCATTGCCATATGCAATCAACAAACCTTTATCGGCGAAATATTTGGAGCTCCACCAATCATAGGCGGCTTTTTCCTGCTCGGCATAATCACGGTATAATTCGGAGAGAATCTTCTGAAATTCAGTGCCTTTAGGCTCGACAGCCTTCAGCTTGCGAAGCGATGCGGTAGTATCGCATGCCGCAACAGACAAAAGCACAAGGGTAAGAAGAATAAACCGCACGAGCACCTACTAAGACTTTTATTATTATCTGCCGAAACTAATCCCACATTTCCAAACATGCAACCGGCTTATGTCGCCACGTGGATGTCGGGCAATAAGACGCCAATAAACCAGCTTTTTCTTCAAACTTGTTGCACCTTGTCATCCAAGCCCTTATAAGGACGCCAGATTTGGTAATCAAACACCGTTATTTAGGGATAAAACATGACTGAACGTACTTTTTCTATCATCAAGCCGGACGCGACCAAACGTAACCTGACCGGCAAGATCAACACAATCTTCGAAGAGAATGGCCTTCGTATTGTGGCGCAAAAGCGCATCCACATGACCAAAGCACAAGCAGAGGGCTTCTATGCCGTGCATAAAGAGCGTCCTTTCTTTGGTGAGCTGGTTGACTTCATGATTTCTGGCCCAGTGGTGGTTCAGGTGCTTGAAGGTGACAATGCCGTAGCAAAAAACCGTGAGCTAATGGGTGCAACCAACCCAGATGATGCAGCAGAGGGCACGATTCGTAAGCTTTTCGCTGAGAGCATTGAAGCAAACTCTGTGCATGGCTCTGATAGCCAAGAGAACGCGAAAATCGAGATCGAGTTCTTCTTTAATGCAGACGAGATTGTTGGCTAAGCGACATCCAGCTTAGGCGAAATCAAACATGAGGCCGGGCTTTCTTCTACAGAAAGTTCGGCTTTATTGTTTTTAAGGGCAAGCGATCCATTCGCCAGCCACTCCAATGCCTTAGGGTAGATTTTATGCTCTTGCTCGAGCACACGTGCAGCCAAAGATTGCTCGGTATCACCGGGTAGCACTGGCACAACGGCCTGCACAATAATGGGGCCAGAATCTAGCTCAGGCACCACATAATGAATGGTACAGCCTGCAAATTTCACCCCATCCTCAATCGCGCGGCGATGCGTATGCAGCCCCTTATAAGCGGGCAATAGTGATGGGTGGATGTTCAGCATCTTACCATTCCACAACCGCACAAAACTATCGGTCAGCACGCGCATAAAGCCTGCCAAACAGACGATATCCGCATCAGCAGCCAAGAGTGCTTCATGCAATGCGGCGTCAAACTCCTCGCGGTTGGAAAAGCTGGTATGATCGATCACTAATGTATCAATGCCTACTTTTTGTGCACGGTTCAGCCCGAATGCCTGATCAGAATTTGAGATGACCTGAACGATTTGGGCAGGAAATTCTGGTGCAGCGCAGGCATCAATCAGCGATTGCAGATTACTACCATTGCCTGAGATTAAAACGACAACGCGCTTCTTTGCCATGTCTAGAACAACTCGCCAATGATATTGACGGCCTGAGAACCGCGCGAGGTTAGCTCACCCAGCGCATAGGCCTCTTCGCCGCGCTCTTCGAAATATTTCAACATGGCAGGGCCATTAGATGCATCGACAATCACCACCATGCCGATACCGCAATTGAATGTGCGCAGCATTTCTCTCGCATCGACCAACCCAGTGCTGGCAATCCAGCGATAAACATGCGGCAAGCTCCAGCCGCCCACGCTGATTTCTGCGCTTAGGCGATCTGGCAATACGCGTGGGATATTCTCAAGCAATCCGCCGCCCGTAATATGTGCCATGGCTTTAATCGTACCGCTGCGAACCGCAGGAAGACACGATTTAATATAGAGCTTTGTGGGGGTGAGGAAGCTTTCAGCAAAGCTTTTGCCTTCATCAAACGGCGCTTCATCGTGAAGCTTCAGGTTCTTATGTTCCATGATTTTGTGGATGAGCGAGAAGCCATTAGAGTGTAATCCGCTCGAAGCGATGCCAATAATCGCATCACCTTCTTGCAAATGGTCCATGCGCGGCAGCAATTGATGGCGCTCTACTGCGCCAATAGCAAAACCTGCCAAATCATATTCACCCGGAGGATACATGCCCGGCATTTCTGCGGTTTCGCCACCAATCAACTGACAGCCAGATTCGCGGCAGGCGGCGGCAATGCCCTCAATCACATCTTGTGCTTGGCGAATTTTAAGCTCACCGGTTGAGAAATAATCCAGAAAGAACAATGGCTCAGCGCCTTGCACCAGCAAGTCATTCACGCACATGGCGACCAAATCAATGCCAATCGTGTCATGTTTTTCTGACTGAAAGGCGAATTTCAGCTTGGTGCCCACCCCATCGGTGCCGGACACTAAAATTGGGTCTTTATAGCCACAGGCTTTCAGGTCGAATAAGCCGCCAAAACCGCCCAAAGCGCCCATGCTTCCGGTGCGTTTGGTTGAGGCCGCGGCAGGTTTAATGCGATCAACGAGTTGGTTACCCGCATCGATACTCACACCCGCGTCCGCATAAGAGATGGTAAGGTTGTCTTTTTCAGCC
>JALEGK010000054.1 GCA_022763105.1 Rickettsiales bacterium
GCAAATCAACCGTATCCAACTGTTTGGAGCGCAGTGGCGGTATGTTGTTTGACGCAGATATTTGTGTGCATCAGTTGATGGAGCATAACAAAAAGGTAATTGAAGAGATTCAATATCAATTTCCCAATACGGTAAAGGGCGGCAAGATAGATAGAGGGTTGCTCGCAGCGTCTGTTTTTGAAAATGATACCAAGCTGAAGAAGCTGGAATCGGTGCTTCATCCTTATGTTAGAGATGAAGAGGTGAAGTTTATAGAAACGGCAGTGATGAAAGATGTACCGTTTGTGGTGATGGATATCCCGCTTTTATTTGAAACGGGTGCCGAAGAATTATGCGATATAGTGATTGTCACCGATTGTGACCCGACGATTCAGATGGAGCGAGCATTAGAGCGCGAAGGCATGACCAAATCCCGTTATAGCGCGATCATTAACAGACAGATGATTTCTGATAAGCGCAAAGAAAAAGCTGACTATATAGTCAAGACAGATGGAGCTGATGCAGAGCTGATGCAGCAGCTAGAGCATATTCTGCAAAAAGAAGGGCTGACATGAGAGAGATCGTTTTAGATACAGAGACCACTGGCTTAGACCCATATTCTGGGCACCGCATTGTAGAGATTGGTTGCGTTGAATTAGATAATCACATTCGCACAGGCAGTCATTATCATGTCTATTTAAACCCAGAACGCGACATGCCTGAAGAGGCAGAGCGTGTGCACGGTTTGAGCAGTGAATTTTTAAAAGACAAGCCGCTATTCAGAAGTATTGCCGCATCGTTTGTAGAATTTTTGCAAGATTCCCCGCTGGTGATTCACAATGCCAGCTTTGATATGAAATTTATCAATGCAGAGCTAGAGCGCGTGGGGATGCCAGCCATACCGATGAGCCGCACCATTGATACGGTGATGATGGCGCGGAAGAAATTCCCGGGGCAACCCGCTAATCTGGATGCGCTTTGTCGCCGCTTTAATGTGGATGCAACGGCGCGTACCAAGCACGGCGCATTGCTTGATTCGGAATTATTGGCCGATGTGTATTTAGAATTGCTGGGTGGCCGTCAGGTGAAGATGGGTTTGGACGCCAACAAGCAAGAGGTGCAAACCGAGACGGTCAGTAGCACGAAAATTGACATTGAATATCGCCGTTTTGACGCAAGCTCGGACGAGAAGCGTCTGCACGAGCAAATGCTTGAGCAAATCAAAGATCCGATTTGGAAGAAGCTGGAAGCTTAGCCCGCGTTCTCAGGATTACCAGAACGCTGGATATTATCCTTATTCTGTAAATAGAGCGCGTGGAAATCTATTGGCTCTAGCTGTAATGGCGGGAAGCCACCATCGCGCGTTACTTCCGCAATTACACGACGTGCAAATGGGAAGAGAATAAAGGCGCAATCAATCAGCACGACTTTTTCTAAATCCGCTTCTGGTGGCGCCACAACTTCAAAGATGCCGCCATATGATAGGTCGGTTAAGAAGATCGTATTTTTCTCATGGATGGCACGCGCAGAAATCGAAATGGTTAATTCGAATAAGGTTTCCTGTACGCGTTGCGCATTCAGATCAACATTAATGTCGATAGCAGGCGGCTCTCTTAAGCTTAGTAAACTTTGTGGCGCGCGAGGGTTCTCGAAAGATAAATCTTTGATATATTGGCCCTTAAGAGACAGGCCATATTGTTTACCTTGTTCTTGTTGTCCGTCAGACATAGATAATCCATGATTTGATGGTTAATAAATTAACTGTTGCTATAACAGAAGCGGATGCTACACCCCAAGAAAAAAGTGAAAAGCGGTTCACAAGCCCCATTTTCTGCATTAACCTGTGCCCAAAGAGAGAGTTTATGGAAGAGCAATTCATCGGAGATATCATTGTTTTTGCAGCGATTGCGCTGTTTGTGGTTTTGCGTTATCGCAGCACGCTAGGCCAAAAGAAAGGGCATGATTTCTCACAAAAACCTATGCAGCGAGCAGAAGTAGAAGAAAAGGTGGTCCAGCTACCATCGGCTACCGTTGCTAATGTTATGCAACAGAATCAAAAAGAAAAAGAGCTGTTAGAGAAGCTTGAGAATGATGACATAACCGCCGACATCACGGCGATGAAAGAGCTGGATGCCAGCTTTACGCTCGATTCATTTTTATCGGGTGCGCGCCAAGCTTATGAGATGATTATTGAGGCATTCTCTAACCACGATAAAAACACGCTGAAGATGCTGCTTTCTAAAGAGTTATATAAAGATTTCGAGCAAGAGATTGATGCTCAGCAAAAAGACGAACGGCGCAATGAGACGACGCTTGTGTCGATTGAAGAGATGGAAATTGTTGAGGCAGAGCTATCTAAGAGCACCGCGCGCATTACTGTGAAAGTGGGTTCCGAGCAGATCAATGTTGTCAGAGACAAAGACAATAAGATTTTAGAAGGCGATGCGTCCGATATTCAGAATGTTCAGGATGAGTGGATATTTGAGCGCGATTTAAAATCTCGTAACCCGAATTGGACGATCATTGCCACGTAAGAGCCACTGGTTATTTGCCATTATCTCGGGCCTAATATGTGTGGCCTGCACGCCCGCTTCAGAAAAATTACGATACAGCAAAAGCAGCTTTGCCGGTTTAAGCGGTTGGGAAGAGGTGCGCCTTGGCCCAGTATTTGGTGCGTATTTGAGATCGTGTGCCAGCCCTAAGGCGAGCGCCCATCAGCTGAAGGCATTATATGATGAAGCAGATGCTCAGGCGGTGTGCGCCAAAGCCAAGCAATTAAGAAGCCCCAAAGAAGCTCAGCTGAGAACGTTTTTTGAAACATACTTCACGCCATATGCCCTAAAGAGTGACAGAGGCAGAACGCTTGGACTTCTAACAGGCTATTACATTCCGCTAGAAGAAGGCTCTCTAACCCGAACTAACCGCTTTAAATATCCGGCCTATGCCGTGCCGTCTGATTTAAAGCAGCCTTATTTTAGCCGAGAAGAGATTGAGAATGGAGCGCTTGAGGGCAAGGGTTTAGAGCTTGTTTGGTTCGATGATAAAACCATTCCGTTTTTTATTCAGATTCAAGGCTCAGGCCGCGTGCGATTGCGGGATGGGCGCATTATTGAGTTGCAATATGCGGATAAAAACGGCCATGAATATACCGCCATTGGCAAGGTGCTGATTGAAAGAGATGAAATCCCGCGCAGTGAGATTTCGCTGCAATCGATTAAGAAATGGCTGCAAGACCACCCCGATCAAGCCGATGAGGTGATGAATATGAATGCGTCTTACGTGTTCTTTAAGCGAGCCGAGGCAGAGTCTTTGCCACTGGGGGCGCAAGGCGTGCCGCTTACGCCAGAGCATAGTTTGGCGATTGATCAGAATGTATTGCCGTATGGGTTGCCGGTCTATATTCGCACGATGGCGCAACATAGCGAAGAGGCTTACGGCGATTTTCGCCATGTGTTGGTTACACAAGATAGGGGCGGTGCGATTAAAGGACCATTGCGCGGCGACATCTTTTTCGGTCAAGGCAAAGACGCAGAAGAGCGCGCAGGCCGCCAAAAATATAGCGGCGCATGGGTTGCGCTTGTGCCGACAGGCGCGCGCGATGAGTAAGGATAAAGAGCGCAAGGTCACGCCAAAAGAGAAGGCGCTTTGGCGGTTTGTCACCCGTCATGACACCAAAATGCATGAGGATGATTCGGAAGGTTTAGATATCGATGCCTATGCCAAGAATCAGGTAAAGCATGTTGAGGTAAAGCCGATCCGGCATTATGAGCCCAAAGAAGAGAAGCACATGCCCTTACCCATGCTGAGTGTGGGAACATATGCGGGGGTGGATCGCCGCACGGCATCTAAGTTTAAAAAGGGCAAGCTAGAGATAGATCGCACCATCGATTTGCATGGGCTTAACCAGCTCGATGCTATTGATGAGGTGCGCACCGCCGTGTTGGAAGCTTATGAAGCGCAGCAACGCGTGTTGCTGGTGATTACCGGTAAGGGTAATCAAGGAGAGGGCGTATTACGTCAGCAGTTGCCTTTATGGCTAAATGCGTCTTCAATAAGACCGCTTGTGTTGGCGTTTGATTATGCCATCCAGCAGCATGGAGGAAATGGCGCGTTTTATGTCCTACTCAAACGCAAACGCTGAAACAGATAAGCCGGTCATCTTAGTGGTGGATGATGATGAGCGCTTACGCGAGCTGCTTTTGCAGTATTTAAGTGACCATGATTATTTTGTGATTGCCGCAGAAGATGCCAAGCAAGCACGGCAGAAGCTGGCCTTCTTTGCGTGTGATGCCATGATTTTAGATGTGATGATGCCGGGTGAGACGGGTATTGAGCTGGCGCAGAGCTTACAAGATGATGCGCCGCCCATCTTGATGCTAACCGCTATGGGTGAAACAGAAGACCGCATTAAGGGGCTTGAGACTGGCGCGCGGGATTATTTGGTGAAGCCGTTTGAGCCACGCGAGCTATTGCTGCGTATTGGCAATATCGTTGAGCGTCAAAAGCAGGCTAAACAAGAAGAAAAGAGCGTGCGGTTTGGCGCATTCCGCTTTGATTTGCAGGCATCTAAACTCTACCAAGATAATGAGCCGGTCTATTTGACCAGCAGTGAGTCGCAATGTTTGGCGGCACTAGCACAGAAAGCAGGCACTCCGGTAGCGCGCGAGGATTTAGCAGAAGCAGCTAACCCGAGTGAGGGCAAAAGCAATGACCGCAGCGTTGATGTGCAAATTAACCGTCTACGCAAGAAGATCGAGCCGGTGCCGGGGCGTCCCGTCTATATCCAAACCGTAAGGGGTGCGGGCTACGTACTGCATCCGAC
>JALEGK010000055.1 GCA_022763105.1 Rickettsiales bacterium
GTGTTTCCGAGGCGGCGCCTGTGGCTGATGAAGATGAGGAATATCTTGATATTCCAGCATTTCTTCGTCGTCAGGCTAACTAGCTGATTGTGGTTACCCACAGGGCTTTGTAACACTTCGTAACAATCTGTTATTTGCGTTGCAGCACGCATTTGCTTACATTTCGTAAAAAGCGCAGAAGCGCTAGTTAAACGATAACGATTTGTGAGTGAGATAGTGGGCCTAGATTTTTCTCCATACCAAACCACCCTTCAACATCCTGTAACCTGTTCTGGCATTGCGCTGCATAGTGGCGAACAAGTCTCTATGACATTGCATCCTGCACAAGCGGGCAGTGGCATTGTATTCCGTCGCAAAGATGTGCACGGCCCTGCATCGTATGTTGAAGCGCGCTATGATGCGGTCTGTGATACCAAACTTGGCACCACCATTTGCAATGATTACGGCACCAAAGTGATGACGGTTGAGCATCTGATGGCGGCTTTATGGGGCATGCGTGTTGATAATTGCTTAGTCGAGCTGGAAGGTCCTGAAATTCCGATTATGGATGGTAGTTCTGAGCCATTCGTATTCCTGATTGAATGTGCGGGTATTGAGACTCAGGATGCGTTGCGTCCGATTCTAGAGATTCAACGTCTGGTGACCGTGGAAGATCATGGTTCTACCGCGACGATTACGCCTGCTGATCACTTTAGTCTAGATATTACCATTCATTTTGAGCATGAGTGCATTGGCACCCAGCGCTCGGTGTATGATTTTTCTGCGACATCGTTCAAGCAAAGCTTATGTCGTGCGCGTACCTTCGGGTTTGCCCATGAGGTTGAGAAGCTTCGCGAGATGGGCCTTGCACGCGGCGGATCGCTCGATAATGCGATTGTCCTGAGCGAAGAAGAGGTGATGAATGATGCAGGTCTGCGCTATGCAGATGAGTTTGTGCGCCACAAAGCGCTGGATTGCGTCGGTGATTACTTCTTAGCGGGTGCGCATATCTTTGGTGCGGTTACTACCTGCCGCCCGGGCCATGGCATCAATAATTTGCTGATGAGAGAAGTTTTCTCTGATCCTGCTAACTACCGTCTGACGCAGCCTTATAGCTATGCTTCTGCTCCTGCAGCGGCAGATGCGCGTCGTCCAGTAGCGGTGGCTATCTAAGTTTAGATCGTTCCTAGAATCATCGTGAAAAACCTTCTGTTTTTAATGGAAGGAAGTATCAACGCATGCTAATCATTAGCCAAATAACAATTAGGTAAGCCATGATTTCCTGGTGGACTCGTCTCAGTATCCTTTGCGTATGCGCATTCGTTGTGTGGATGTTCGCAGGCTGTTCTTCCTCTAATGAAGAGAAAGAAGAGGTTTCTGCTGAGGTTTCAGAAGATTTAGAAGAAGATCTGAAAGAAGAGCGCGAGACGGTGGATGTGCTCTATGACCGCGCAACAGCATTGTTTGCGACGAAAGATTATAATGGAGCAGTTGAAGCTTTTGAAGAGGTGGAGCGCCAGCACCCTTATTCTGATTGGGCAAAGCGTGCACAGGTGATGGCGGCTTATTCTGCATACCGCGACCAAGACTTCAGCTCGGCGCAGGCGATGCTTGAGCGTTTTGTAAAACTGCATCCGAACAATCCAAACACCCCTTATGCCTATTACCTGCGATCACTAACCTATTATGACCAGATATCGGACGTTGGGCGCGATCAAAAGATGACCGAACAGGCGCGACAGGCATTACGCGATGTGGTGTCACGTTATCCTGATACGGATTATGCACGCGATGCAAAGCTGAAGCTTGATCTGACAGAAGACCATTTGGCGGGTAAGGAAATGCATATTGGTCGCTATTATCAGGATAGAGAAGAATATCTGGCGGCGCTTAATCGCTATAAATACGTGGTGCATGAGTATGAGACCACTAGCCACACGGCTGAGGCGCTTCATCGCTTAGTCGAGATTTATCTGCTGCTAGGTGTAAAGGAAGAGGCGAAGAAATATGCTGCCGTACTTGGGCATAATTACCCGGGCAGTCAATGGTACCAATTCAGCTATGCAATGCTTAACGGTGACGTGAATCCAGAATCGCCGAAAATCAAAGATGAGGGCTTTTGGGGAAGCTTAGTCCCAACTTTGTGATTTGGCATGACAGGGGTGGATTTTTACGATATCACTCTTTTTGTTAACGACTAATTAACTTTATGCTACAGCACCTATCGATTCGAAATATCGTTCTGATTGAGACATGCGACATCAATTTTGATGATGGTTTGTGTGTGCTTACGGGTGAAACGGGGGCAGGTAAATCGATTCTGCTGGATTCATTAGGCTTGGCGCTAGGTGCGCGTGCTGAATCGGGGTTGATTCGTGAAGGTGAAAAGCAGGCAAGCGTTACAGCCCAATTCCATATCACACCAGATTCTGAAAGCTCTAAAGCGCTGAATGATTTAGGGCTTGAGCATGATGATTTTTTGATTATCCGACGGACTTTGTCGTCTGATGGCAAGAACCGCTGCTTCATTAATGACCAGCCGGTGGGTGTGAATGCATTACGCCGCATTGGTGAGACATTGGTCGAGATTCATGGTCAGCATGATCAGCGTGGCCTGCTCGATGCGAGCACTCACCTTGATATGCTCGATGCGTATGGCCGCTTAGAACAACAGCGCGCTGATGTGGCGGAAGCGTATCAGAACTGGCGTGCGATGCGTCAGGAAATGGAATCGCTGGTTGATCGTATTGAAGAGTCTAAGCGCGAGCAGGATTATCTTACGCATATGCGTAATGAGCTCAGCTCGCTCCATCCGCAAGCAGGCGAAGAGGAAGAGCTTTCCGATTATCGCGCGACCATGATGCAAAGCGAGAAGCTGGCAGATACGATTAAAGAGGCGATGAATGATTTAGATGGTGCGACGTCTGTTCAAGGTGCGCTACAATCTGCGCAGCGCGTGCTTTCACGCTCTAGTTTGCAGGCTTCGTCACGGTTTGAGCCGGTGGTGGAATCGCTCGAGCGTGCGCTCATTGAGGTGCAGGATGCGATCACTCAGCTTGAGACGGTGCGTGATGAAACCGAGTATGATCCGATTCGACTAGATGAAATTGAAGAGCGTCTATTTGCGCTTAAAGGGGCAGGTAGGAAATACAATACACCCGTTGATGAGCTTCCAGCATTGCTTGAAGATGTCGAAGAGAAGCTCTCGACGCTCGAGAATCAGCAATATAGCATCAGTGCGCTTGAATCACAGGTGGCGCAGGCAAGGCAAGAATTCCTTGAGGCAGCGCAAATTATTTCTGATGCGCGTGCGCATGCGGCGCAACGTCTGCAGCGTGCTCTCATGAAAGAGTTGGCGCCTTTAAAAATGGAGCGTTGCCGTTTCCGTGTGGTGCAAGAAGAGCTATCAGAGACGCAATGGAATATGCGTGGTACAGATGCGATTCGTTTTGAAGTGGCGACCAATAGTGGTCAGAATTATGCGCCGATGCATAAGATTGCCTCTGGCGGTGAGTTGTCACGTTTTATGTTGGCGTTAAAAGTGGTGTTATCTAGCTTGAAAACAACGCCAACCCTGATTTTTGATGAAATTGATACCGGCACAGGCGGCGCGGTTGCCGATGCGATTGGTGCGCGTTTGGCGTTATTGTCTGATAATCTGCAAGTGCTGGTGGTGACGCATCTGCCGCAAGTGGCAGCACGTGGCACGCATCATCTGTTCATTGAGAAGAATGCGTATCGCGATCACGTCAATACTGAGGTGCGCGAATTGTCAGTGACCGAGCGCAAGGAAGAGTTGGCGCGTATGCTGGCTGGTGCTACCGTTACCGATGAAGCGCGTGGTGCAGCACGACGATTGATGGAAGCTGTAGGCTAATCTCCCATGTCCG
Organism: Rickettsiales bacterium; assembly: GCA_022763105.1. Taxonomy (GTDB): domain Bacteria; phylum Pseudomonadota; class Alphaproteobacteria; order Rickettsiales; family UBA3002; genus JALEGK01. The sequence continues at coordinate 3,870 of JALEGK010000055.1, forward strand.
ACCTGTTTGTGATGGACGAATCCAAAACACGCTATCAAGAGCTTATTGCCCAGATCAAGCGGCATGATGAGGCGTATTACAATGATAATACACCGCATATCAGCGATGCGGAGTATGATGCGCTTAGGTCGGAATTGCAGGCAATTGAAGCGCAATACCCTGAATGGGTGACGGAGCAAAGCCCGTCTCAGCAAGTCGGTGTTATGCCGAATGATACGCTGGGTAAGGTGAAGCATTCGATTCCGATGTTATCACTGAACAATGCGTTTTCTGATGATGATGTGCATGAGTTTATTGCGCGTATTCGACGGTTTCTGGATTTAGGCGAGTCTGAGCCTGTTGCACTGACGGCAGAACCAAAGATTGACGGGTTATCGTTCTCGGCCCGATACGAGAAAGGTAAATTAGTGAAAGCCGCCACGCGTGGTAATGGCGAGATTGGTGAAGATATCACCGAGAATATGCGTCAGGTGATCGACTTTCCTGATACGTTACCGGTTGAATCTCATATTTTGGAAGTACGCGGCGAAGTCTATATGGATAAGCGCGATTTTCTGGCACTGAATGAAGCGCAGGAAGCGCAAGGCAAGAAGGTGTTCGCCAATCCGCGCAATGCGGCAGCGGGCTCGCTACGCCAGTTGGATGTGAGCATTACCAAAGCACGCAAGCTGCGTTACTTTGTCTATGGTTGGGGTGAGTGCAGCATGCTACCCGATACCGGACAATCTGATGTGATCTCATGGTTGGGTTCGCTTGGGTTTTGTATTAACTCGCTGATGAAATGTTTTGATTCACCTGAGGCGTTGCTGGCGCATTACCGCAACATCGAAATGCAGCGCGCTGATCTCAATTACGATATTGATGGTGTGGTTTATAAAGTTGATCGCTTAGATTGGCAGGAACGTTTAGGCAAAGTTGCGCGTGCGCCACGATGGGCGATCGCGCATAAATTTGCGGCTGAAAAAGCTACCACTGAAATTGAGGCGATTGATATTCAGGTGGGGCGAACAGGCGCACTAACACCGGTTGCGCGCTTGAAGCCAGTGACGGTTGGTGGTGTGGTCGTGTCTAATGCCACGCTGCATAATGAAGATGAGATTGTGCGTAAAGATATCCGCGTTGGTGATACGGTGTGTATCCAGCGTGCGGGAGATGTCATTCCGCAAGTGGTCGAGGTGCTGCTAGATAAACGCAAAGCTGAGTCATCGGCTTATGATTTCCCCGATCGTTGTCCGGTGTGTGATAGCGTGGCTGTGCGGGAAGAGGGTGAGGCGGTAAGGCGCTGCACTGGTGGCTTTGCCTGCGGTGCGCAGGTGGTAGAGCGGTTGAAGCATTTTGTTTCGCGTCAGGCGTTTGACATTGTCGGGTTGGGTGAAAAACAAATTGAGCATTTCTGGAATGAAAAACTCATACAAGCGCCCGCTGATATTTTTACGTTTGCCGCACGCGATGCGGATAGCTTGACGCCGCTGCGCAATAAAGAAGGGTGGGGTGCACAATCGGCTACCAATCTGTTTCAGTCGATTGAAGATTCAAAGAAGATCTCTTTTGCACGCTTCTTATATGCGCTGGGTATTCGTCATGTTGGCATAGAAACGGCTAAATTGCTTGCGAAACACTATGAGAGCTACAATGCCTTCATACAATCGATGGATGATGCCAAAGAGAATCATGACCAAGTGATTGAAGATTTGGTATCTATAGATGGCATTGGTTCGGTTATGGCGCATGCCTTGGTTGATGCGATGACAGAACCGCACTTTCGTGCGAGCCTTGATGATTTAGTGCGGCATCTGGATATTGAGCCGCATGTACAAGCTCAGGGCGATTCTGAGCTGTCCGGTAAAGTGGTGGTGTTTACAGGAACGCTCAGCAAGCTTTCTCGCGATGAAGCAAAGGCCCAAGCCGAGCGTATGGGCGCGAAAGTTTCCAGTTCTGTCTCTAAGAAGACTGATTTTGTCATTGCGGGCGAGGCCGCTGGTTCAAAACTCAAAAAGGCCCAAGAGCTAGGTGTAGAAGTGCTTAGCGAAGATGATTGGCTTGCGAAGGTAAGCTCGTGAGTCTGGTAGATTTTGATCGCGCGTTTGCGCAGCCTATGCAGCATTTTCAAGTGAGCATTCAAACGCGCAAAGAAGATTCAGCCTGTATTGAGGTGATGTTTGATGATGAGGCGTTGGCGATTTCCTCGTTACACATAGACCGTGCAGGTGAGCAGGTGATGGTGCAGATTATTCTGCCGTTTGAGCCGAGTGATTATGTCGCTAATATTCTCGGCATTCTGAAACAGCAGCATGGAGATATCGTGTTAGCTGATCCTGATATTCAGCCATTACAAGATAAAGACTGGGTGAGTGAGGTGCAGCAAAGCTTTAAGCCGATGCGCTATGGCCGATTTTATGTGCATGGCTCTCACCACACGCCGTCTGCACGTCAGGGTGACATCAATATTATGATGGACGCAGGTGCAGCCTTTGGCACAGGCGAGCATGAAACAACTGGCGGGTGCTTGCTTGCACTTGATGGGCTGGCAAAATCATTGCGCCCAAGGCGTATTTTAGATGTGGGTACGGGTACCGGCATTCTGGCGATTGCTGCGAGCCATTTATTTGCGAAGCCTGTGCTTGCAACCGATATTGACCAGCGCGCAGTGAGCGTGGCGCGTAATAATGTTGCACTTAATCGATTGCATCAGCGCGTTCAATGTGATGCGGGGGTAGGGTTTCGCTGCCCATCTATAAAAGGTCGGTATGATTTGATTATTGCCAATATATTGGCGAAGCCGCTCATGAAAATGGCGAAAGATATGCGCAAACATTTGTCAGCAGATGGTACCGTCATTTTGTCGGGCCTGCTTGTTCGCCAAGAAGCAAGAGTGCTCAATGCCTATCATATGCAGGGGATTCATTTGGTGAAACGAATACGTATTGGGGATTGGAGCGCGCTGATTCTTCGCGGCTAATTACATGCCCATACCCATGCCGCGATTTTGCGATAGGTTCGGGGTGTTGGTGGGTACCAGCTCGCCAAGACGCGTGCCTGGAGGCAGTGGCAATTCACGCACGCCTTGAGCGTGCAGGTGCTGGCCTTCATGTTGTGTATCGACTTGTGCGTGAGGGCTAAGGGAATCATGTACGCGTTTCATCGACGCGTTGAAGCGGATGACGTTGCTTTCTTTCTCATGATTTTCGGCATGAATGCCATTTGCCTGACCTTGCGGGTCTAAGCCGTTTTTATCTTTGCCTTCATCGTTAGCTTGTTGCAGCTCTTTATCGTCTTGGGCTTTGTCTTTATCTTCGCCGTCTTTTTCGGCGCCGTCCTTGCCGTGTAGTTTTTCTCTTTCGGCATTTTGCTGAGCTTCTTGGTCCTGAGTTTGCAGCCCTTGCTCTTCGGCGCGCTCATGGTCCATTTTGGTTTGTTGCTCTTCTTTAGCAGCGGCTTCTTTTTCTTGTTTGGCTGCTTGCGCTTTTTCTTCCTTATTTTCTGGCTGATCGGTCTCTACAATCTGTTCTTTGGAGAGTGTCTCAATCGGCGTTTCGGCTTTGATATGTTCGTTCGTGATCTCGAGCTGCTCGCTCATGTTCTGAGCTTGGTCTTGCGCTTCACGTTCCTGAATCGCCTGCATCTCGCGATTCATGGCGAGGTCTTCGGCAATGATTTTGCCTTCGGCTTCTAACTCTTTTTCTTCTTCGCGACGACGAGCAGCAGCTTTTTGATCTTTTTGCTGCTCTAGCTTATCGAGTTTCTCGGTGACATTGATATGGTCATGGTCGCCGATTGTTTCTTCCATGTAGAGCGCTTCATCATAGCGGTCATGCCCTGTGGCGCGTTCTTCTTCGGTGCCATCGCTATTATAGGCATCGCCACCACCGCCTGCATCTGAGGAAGCAAAAGTGTTGAGCCTGCGGATGGTTTCTGGACCGGCGATGCCGTCAGCTTTTAGGGCGTGTAATGATTGGAAGGTGCGCACCGCATGTTCGGTGTTACTATCGAAGAAACCCGTGATTTCCATCTCGGCGAGAAGTTCGCGTCCGGCAAGACGACGCTGAAGCTCGGTCACATAGTCGCCACTATCGCCCATTTTCAGCGTGATATTCGTTGGTAACATTGCCAAGACGTTTGCTCCTTTTTCTCACTCGTTATTCATTCAGCTTGGCGGGGTGGGGTGTCAAACCTAGCGGAGCGAATATTTCCTATGTATTAGCCGTTGTTGTTGACTGATTCCTGTTAGTCTTATGTTATTCATATATTGTCCTATGCACTCAACCAAATCTTTTCGGAACATCTGCACGTCATCATAGCCTAATGCGGCGGCTTTCTCCGAAAGCATGGTTTTTGAATCATGCGCAGCTAATGCTGAGCTGGCATTTAAATTTTCTGCTACGGTAGCTAACACATTCTCGAGGACCGCCAGTGGGGTCGCCTCGTTACTTGCCAGTGCTGCTATTGATACCGCGAATTGTTCTAGACCTTCCCGATTAGGTTGTCCGTCAAACACCCAATCTAGACGAGCCGCCTCTGTGCTTAGCATGCGCCGATTTCCTCCCAGTAAAGTACATATTATTGTTTTTATATATTTTTGTATCTTTTCATCGTACCGCGGAAAGGTAAAAAAAACCTTAACGCGACGATGTCACGGGGGATAAAAAACGAGATAAAATAGGTGGTTTAGTCTTCGTCAGAATATTGCTTTTCCATACGTTCGTGACGCTCTTGCGCCTCGATGGAAAGGGTGGCAATTGGACGTGCTTCAAGACGTTTAAGGCCGATTGGCTCGCCTGTCTCTTCACAATAGCCATATTCACCGGTTTCAATACGTCTGAGAGCCGAATCGATCTTAGAGATCAGCTTCAGGTAACGGTTACGGGTGCGAAGTTCAACGCCGGCCTCGGTTTCGATCGATGCACGGTCAGCAATATCTGCCTCGTGCCAGTTTTCTTCTTTTAAGTGCTCTAGCGTTTCACGTGATTCGTCAAGCAGTTCTTGGCGCCAATCAAGCAGCTTTTGCTTGAAATACGCCAGTTGACGATCGTTCATATATTCTTCTTTGGCAGTTGGCTTGTAGTTGTCATCTGCAACTACTTTTTTCTGGGTTGCTTTTGCCATATTCACCCTTCCTTGACCGAGTAACAGGTTATTGCACTAAAATTAAGACTGTCTGAGATAGAGTAAGATGGAGGGTTTTGCAAGCCAAAAGAGAGGGTGTTCCACAATTTGCGAGTGCTTGATTAATCGCGGTTTTTTGCTCTTTCCAGTTTTGCCATTTCAACGGCTGCTCTAACCTCGATTTCATCCAAGATGGCTTCGAGTTCGGGGCTGGTTGCACGCTCACGTTCTTTGCGCACAAATGTGTCGAGTTGCTCGATGGTTTTGCCCGATAAAGAGCCAATTAACAGCCCGTTGCGAATCTCTTCAAGCGCATCGAGGGTTGAGTGTCCGTGCTTGAGGGCTTTGCGCTCCTGCATGTCATCGTCAGAAATTTCCTGCAGCGAGAGCATATTGACGTTATTGACGGCATTGGTTTGCTGAACGCTTGAGGTGGATTTGGCCTCATCGGCATGGTCGATAGACGACAACATTCCTGAAAAAGCAGAGTTTTCTGTTTTTGATTTACGTTTTTTGGCATTGGTGCGCTGCGTCTGCGTCGTGCCGATTGAATCAATTTTGATCATAAGGATTGATTTTACATGCTTAAAGCGAGTTCTAACAGTCTATCAGTATAGACCTTTGGTATAATAAGTGCAAATGATCACTCGCAATCCTGCTGAATCATTTTTTGGCTAGGCAAAATTTTCTGGGCTGGAATTTTGTGAATACCCAAAATTGCCACCCGATCGGATAGTGAATGGCTGTTTAAAGTCAAGTTATCGGATTTTATAAGAAAATTTTAAAAGCTGTAATTGGCACGATATTCGCATGTTCGTCGGGCAGTAAGAAAAGTGGTTTTTGAGATTATGAAACAAAACAGACTAAGCAAGTACACACACAATCGACGCCTTTCACTGTTAATGGCGTGCTTGATGCTGGTTGCCACACTTGTTTCCCCATTCCAGTCTGCGCATGCGGCGCGCATTAAAGATATCGTCAGCATTGAAGGCATCCGTGACAACATGCTGATGGGGTATGGTCTGGTTGTCGGTTTGAATGGAACCGGCGATAAGTTGAAGAATAACAACTTTACCGAACAGAGCTTGATCGCGTTTTTGGAGCGTCAGGGCGTGAATACGCGCGGTGTTGAGCTAAAGTCGAAGAACGTTGCGGCCGTGACCGTAACGGCAAAGTTGCCAGCATTTTCTAGAAGCGGCAGCAACATAGATATCAATATTAGTGCGATGGGTGATGCAAAAAGTCTGCTCGGCGGCACCTTGCTTGCGACCCCGCTCTATGGCCCGGATGGTAATGTGTATGCGGTGGCGCAAGGGCCGGTGACTATTGGTGGTTTCAGTGCTGAAGGCCAGTCGGGTTCTAATATCACGAAAGGCGTGCCAACCAATGGCTTTATTGCGAATGGCGCCATTGTTGAGCGTGAGATTCACTTTGCATTGAATAATATGTCGACCGTTAAGATTGCGCTTCGTAATCCTGATTTGACGACTGCCCATAGTATTTCCAGTGCGATTAACCGTCAGGTTGGGCCGGGCAGTGCGAAGGTGAGTGATCCGGGTACGGTGAACTTAAATGTGCCTGCGAGCTATCGTGGTGATGTTGCTGGATTACTGGCAGATGTTGAGAATTTAAAAGTGAGTACCGATCAGGCCGCGCGCATCGTAATTGATGAAGCGACCGGGACGATTGTGATGGGTGAGAATGTGCGCATCGATACAGTGGCTGTCGCACAAGGTAATTTGGTGGTGAAGGTTGAAGAGACGCCACAAGTATCTCAGCCAAACCCATTTGCACCTGCAGGTGCTGAGACGGTAGTGATTCCGAGAAGTGATATTGATGTCGATGAAGAGCAAACCAAGAAGCTTGCGATGCTCGATGGAACGGCGACATTAAAAGATTTGGTTAAGGGCTTGAACTCTTTGGGGGTAGGGCCGCGAGACATGATTACGATTCTGCAGACCATTAAAGCTGCAGGAGCATTACAAGCGGACATTGAGACGCGATGAAAGAGCTAACTGTTAGGAGCAAACGACGTGGATTTAGGCACAAACAGTTACGGAGTTGAAGACGTGCAAGTATTGAATCAGACCAATAAGCTTGCGGAGATGGATCGCGTTAAGCGTCTGGCGAAAGGCAAGCTCGACTCGGCAGCCATTGATGAAGCGGCAAAAGAATTTGAGTCGGTGTTCTTGGCGCAAATGCTCCAGCATATGTTCCAGGATGTCGATTTTGATCCGATGAGTGATGGTGGAACATCCGAGGATATCTACAAATCGATGCTGATCGATGAGTATGGCAAAATTTTATCACGGGCCGGTGGCATTGGCGTTGCCGATCATGTGAAGCGTGAAATGTTAAAATTGCAGGAGGTCGAATAATGGCACAGGCAATCATGGATGATGAGCTCATGGAAGACGAGTTGTTAGAAGATGGGTTCGTGGAAGACGAAGATTTTGAAGAAGAAATCGTCGCGGCTAAACCCCGTGTTGCGAAAGCAGATTTTACGGTGGATGATTTAATTGCCGTCACCGCTAGTTTGGCGCGCTTATTAGCTAAAGAAGCTGACTTGTTAGAAGAAATGAAGATTCAGGAAATGGCTGATCTTCAAGATGAGAAGCTGGGGCTGGTTGAGGTTATTCAGCAGATGAAGGGGTATATGGACCGTCATCCTGAAATCATCAATGCGTTAAATGTACAAGAGCGCGATGATTTGCGTCAGGTTGTAACCATCTTTCAGCAGATATTAGATGAAAATTATCGCCGTTTGAGTATGGCGCGGGCAGTGAACCAGAAAGTAGTTCAAGCAATTAAAGAAGTAGTACATGAGACATCGGCTAGCGATGCGTATGACAAAAAAGGAGCGGCTAATCATTCAGAAGACGGCGTATCATTGTCATTGAATGAAAAAGTTTAATCGGGAGTTTACATAAATGAGTCTAACGCTCGCTCTTAGTAACGCATTAAGTGGTCTGGAAGTCAGCCAGAACGCGCTTTCTACGACATCTAACAATATCGCGAATGCGAATACAGAAGGTTATTCACGCCAGATTGTTGATCAGAGTGCGGTGACCATTAACGATATTGGTAACGGGGTGCAGGTTGCTGATATTTCACGCCGCGTAGATGTGTATTTAGAGCGTACGATTAGCTCAGAGATTTATAAATTGGGCTATAATGAGGTTGTCGATGATTACTATGACCGCATGCAGATTCTTTATGGTGAGCCTGGCGCTAATAAAAGTATTTATGAATATTTTGAGAATTA
>JALEGK010000056.1 GCA_022763105.1 Rickettsiales bacterium
CCCCTAGACACAAGTCATCCCCCCATTTTTCAACATAGGTGGGTTCGGTCCTCCAGTGGATGTTACTCCACCTTCAACCTGCTCATATCTAGATCACCTGGCTTCGGGTCTAATCCATGCAACTAAACGCGCAGTTAACACTCGCTTTCGCTACGCCTACACCTAACGGCTTAAGCTTGCTGCATAGACTAAGTCGCTGGCCCATTATACAAAAGGTACGCCGTCACTCCGAAGAGCTCCGACTGCTTGTAGGCATCCAGTTTCAGGGTCTATTTCACTCCCCTTGTCGGGGTGCTTTTCACCTTTCCCTCACGGTACTGGTTCACTATCGGTTGGTAAGGAGTACTTAGGCTTGGAGGGTGGTCCCCCCACGTTCAGACAGGATTTCACGTGTCCCGCCCTACTCGAGCATATATGATATCTTACTTATACGGGGCTATCACCCACTATGGCTCTACTTTCCAGAAGATTCTAATTACATCACATATATGACTGGCCTGGTCCCCGTTCGCTCGTCGCTACTAGGGGAGTCTCGGTTGATGTCCTTTCCTCCAGGTACTTAGATATTTCAGTTCCCTGGGTTCGCTTTTATAACCTATGTATTCAGTTATAAATACTCTTAGCTAGAATTCTGTATGCAACATTCGGTAAACCAAATGTTGTAACAGAATTCTAAGAGTGGGTTTCCCCATTCAGAAATCGTCGGGTCAAAGCTTATTCGCAGCTAACCGACGCTTATCGCAGCGTATCACGTCTTTCATCGCCTCTTACCACCAAGGCATCCACTAAATGCCCTTCTCATACTTAATAGGATCTGCACTCAATAGAGTGCAAAATATTCTGATGAATATTACGACAACTTAAATCATTTTTTCGATGCCACATCACGCGCAATGCAAAGCAGATATTCGAAGAAGCTTCATTCGCGGTAGACCGCTTTAACGAAACTTATGAATCGAACATCAATTAGCACTACACAATCTGTGTCACTAAACAATGTTCAGCATCAACTCGTGTAATATGAATTTTTACACGGTTGTAAGAAAAACCTATTTACTTCTCAATCAGCAGCACCTGCTTCAGCGTGGCTTCGCTCGGTGCGGGAGGCGGTATATGGCATAGACCAAAACAGCTTGCAAGCATAAAACGTAACTTTTTTCATTTTTTTTTACATACACCGTAATGCACCTCGTTATGAGAACGAAACTGGCGCGCAGCATATAGTTGTTTTTTAACGGATTAGCCCGTTTCTCCACGAAATGCAATGATAGCCGCATAGTTTTACACAATTGATTACTACACCGCTCGGTGCTAGATAGTTCGCGACACGATCATGCGCGTTCTATAGATGAACAAAATCTTCACGAAAAAATGTGCATAGTAACTTTTTGGAAAGAATCTTTTTACGGATTGTTAGGAAATATATGGCAAGCTTAGAACATACGGGCCACAAAAATCCCACACGTGCATCGGCAAGCACTACCTATAAAAGCAAGGGATACAAAGCGGTTCGGATGGGTCCGGTAGGATCGCAGGACAACGATTTAGATGCGGATGTATTGGTCGCAGAGCCAAAAACCAAACCTAAACGTCCTTCGTTATACCGGGTGGTCCTGCTGAATGACGATTATACGCCAATGGATTTCGTGGTGAATGTGCTGGAGCAAATCTTCAGAAAGAATCACGAAGACGCCATCGACATCATGATGACGGTTCATACCAAAGGCGCGGCCACTTGTGGAATCTACACCCGCGATGTAGCGGAAACCAAGATTGACCAGGTTGTCGAATACGCACGGATCAACGATTACCCATTACAATGTGTAATGGAAAAAGAATAAAAACGGGAAGGCAAGCAATGCTGTCACAAAATTTAGAAAAGACTTTGCACAGAGCTTTGGCGGTCGCCAAGGATCATAACCACGAATACGCTACGCTAGAGCATTTACTGCTCGCATTAAGTGAGGATGAGGACGCATCTGTTGTGATGCGCGGTTGCGGCGTAAACTTAGATGAGTTGCGCGAAACCATTGAAGAATTTATGCGCCAAGACTTACAGTCACTGGTCGTTGCCGATTTAGATGAAGCAAAGCCTACCGCGGGTTTCCAACGTGTCATTCACCGCGCAGCTATCCATGTGCAGTCAGCTGGTAAACATGAAGTGACAGGCTCTAATGTATTGGTTGCTCTTTTCTCTGAGCGTGAATCACATGCCGTCTATTTCTTAGGCGAGCAAAACGTTACCCGTCTAGACGTCGTGAACTATATCAGCCACGGCATTGTAAAATACGGCCACTTCATGCGCCTCTCTACCCCAGAGGCAGCGCCATCTTCAGAACATGAGCATGATGAAGAAGAAATGGAAGATGGCAGTATCCGCTACACGCGCAATGCACCGAATGCCGGGGAAGAAAACAAAGACCCTCTGACCCAGTATTGTGTGAACCTGAATAAGAAGGCTGAGTCTGGCAAAACCGATATTCTGGTAGGCCGTGAAGAAGAAGTTGAACGTACCGTTCAAATCCTCTGCCGCCGCACCAAAAATAATCCACTATATGTGGGTGAAGCAGGTGTTGGTAAGACCGCGATTGCAGAAGGTCTTGCCCTTCGCATCGTTCGCGATGATGTGCCGAAAGTGCTTCGCAGCGCGATTATCTTCTCACTCGATATGGGTGCCTTACTCGCTGGAACCCGCTATCGTGGCGACTTTGAAGAGCGAATGAAGTCTGTGATTCACGCGATTGAAAAACTACCACACGCGATTTTATTCATCGATGAGATCCACACCATCATTGGCGCTGGCTCTACATCAGGTGGCGCACTCGATGCGTGTAACTTGCTCAAGCCCGCACTGGCGCGTGGCAATATGCGCGTCATGGGTTCAACCACCTTCAAAGAATATAATCAGAATATTGAAAAAGACCGTGCGCTTGCTCGTCGTTTCCAAAAGATCGACGTTCATGAACCAAGCATTGACGATACGGTCAAAATCCTTCGTGGCCTGAAGCCTTATTACGAAGAGCATCACAATATTCGCTATCAGCCAGCCGCGCTGCAAGCCGCAGTGGAGCTATCGGCACGCTTCATTACCGACCGTAAGCTGCCAGATAAAGCCATCGATGTGATTGATGAGGCGGGTGCCGCACAAATGCTGATTCCACGCTCTAAGCGTAAAAAATCGATTACGGTGAAGGAGATCGAAGAGATCGTCGCTAAAATCGCGCGTATGCCAGCTCGTACCGTCACTTCAGACGATGCAGAGCAGCTAAAGAACCTGCCAGAAAACCTGAAAATGGTGGTCTTTGGTCAGGATCGCGCCGTCGAAGAAATCTCGGCCGCCATCAAAATGGCCCGCGCAGGATTGCGTGAAGACACCAAGCCAATGGGCTCTTACCTGTTCACAGGCCCCACTGGCGTTGGTAAAACCGAAGTGGCTAAGCAATTGGCACAAGCTCTTGGCATGGAACTTTTACGCTTCGATATGTCCGAATTTATGGAAAAACATTCCGTCTCCGGTCTGATTGGATCACCTCCGGGGTATGTCGGCCATGAAGAAGGGGGCAAATTAACCGACGCTGTCGACAAGCATCCTTACTCGGTGATTTTGCTCGACGAGCTGGAAAAGGCCCATCCTGACATCTTCAACATCTTGCTTCAGGTGATGGATAATGGCTTCCTGACCGATACCCAAGGCAAGCAGGTGAACTTCCGAAATACGATCATTATCATGACCAGTAATGCCGGCGCTTCAGAGTTGAGTAAAGCGCCAATGGGTTTTGGTAAAACCGATCGCACCGGTGAAGACAAAACCGCCATCAACAAGATGTTTACACCGGAATTCAGAAACCGTCTGGATGCCATTGTTGGCTTCGATCACCTCGATATTGATGTAGTAAAACACGTTGTTGGAAAATTCATCTATCAGCTCGAATCACAGCTATCTGAGAGAAACATAACCATTTCGCTAACAGAACAATGTACGGATTGGCTGGCAGAAAATGGATATGATCGTGCCATGGGAGCCCGCCCATTGGCCCGTTTGATCGCAGAGAAGATCAAAAAACCGCTTGCAGATGAAGTGCTGTTTGGCAAACTGTCTAAAGGCGGTGCGGTGCGCATTGGCGTGAAGGATGATGAACTCACCTTCCGATTTACCAAAACGCAGCCACGCTCAAAACGCAAAAATGCGAAAGAAGAGGATGCGCTAGTCTAAGCACTACGCATACAGGGAATGAGGCTATTGCTTACGATCGCCCTAATTTTAGGGCTCAGCTCTAGTGCGTGGTCACTTAGCTATGGAACCCGGATCGAATACGCCGCCGGTACTGGCTTCTTTGTATCGCCTTATGGGCACGTCATCACCAACTACCATGTCATCCGTGATTGCTCCGAAGGACAAATGGAGCTTCGCGGCGCCGTCAACGGTATTGCATCGGTCGTCGGTTATGATCGCACGCACGACCTCGCCTTGCTTCAAGCCGATCTGAATTCACCAAGCGTTGGCAGACTTTTGGCGACCGAGCGTAGTATCAATGTAGGCGATAAAGTCTTGGTCATGGGCTACCCTCTTTCGCATGCAGAAAGCGGTGAATATAAAATAGCGACTTCGCAAGTGGTAGGCATCACCGGCCCAACGGGCGAGCCACAATGGCTGCAATTCTCAGATGCCGCACAAAAAGGTAATAGCGGTGGTCCACTGCTCGATACCGCCGGTAACATCATCGGCGTCGTCACGGGCAAGACAGAGCTTTACTCAATCGATCAACACACCATGCAACGCACCTCTTTAGGCCGCTCTGATATCGCGGTAAGCCTACCGATTCTCAAACAATTTCTTAAAAAACATCGCATCAATTACATGCAAGCCGAAAGCATGGCGGTTCGATCTGATCGAATGATTGAGACCGTCGCGCAACGATTTATTCTCAATATTCGTTGTGTGACACAGCGCCAAAACATCACGCTCAACTAGAAATACCCAGACGACACCAAGTAGAATCGCAGTATTGGGCAACCGATTCTAAAATCCCACAATCCCAATATTAGCTCTATATTCTCAAAAAATGCCATGCTATAACTTGCGCAAAGAATAAAAACTCACGGGGTCTCTATCGCATGCTCGTTCTCCTAGGTATTATTTGCGTATTCGGAATGGTATTCGGTGGCTACATCTTAGCCGGCGGTAAACTGGGCATCATTATCAAAGCCCTTCCCTTCGAGATGATGATCATTGGTGGCGCAGCCGTTGGCGCATTCATGATTTCCAACAAAGGCGTCGTCATCAAGAAAACCCTAGGTGACCTTAAGAAAGTATTCGGTGGCGGCAAGTGGAAACAACAAGACTATATCGACCTCCTCACCGTTCTATTTGGCATCCTGAAACTGGTACGTGCCAAGGGTATGATTGCGATTGAAGCGCATATCGAAAACCCTCATGAGAGTAGTCTTTTCACGCAATATCCTAAAATTGCAAAAGACCATTTTGCCACAGACTTTATCTGCGACACACTCCGCATGATGACGATGAACTTCGAAGATCCACATCAGGTCGAAGACATGATGGAGAAGCAGTTAGAAAAGCATCACCACGAAGCAGCAGCCCCTGCCCACTCCATGCAAACCATGGCAGACGGTATCCCCGCGCTTGGTATTGTGGCAGCGGTACTGGGGGTAATCAAAACCATGGCATCGATTAACGAGCCAGTAGAAGTGCTGGGTGCGATGATCGGTGGCGCATTGGTAGGAACATTCCTTGGTGTATTCCTATCCTACGGTCTGGTTGGCCCGTTCGCTGCAAAACTGAATCAGGTCTATGACCAAGAGCACCAATTCTACCTTATCATTCGCGATGTATTGGTGTCGCATCTACATGGTAACGCACCACAAGTATCCGTTGAAATTGGTCGTGGTAATATTCCAACTTACATGCAGCCAAACTTCAATGAGCTGGAAGAGAAATTATCGAACGTAAACTTCGATAACAACGGTTAGGCTTGATCTCATGGCAGACGATCAGCGCCCCATAATCATCAAGAAAATTAAGAAAGGTGGTCACGGCCACCATGGTGGTGCATGGAAAGTAGCCTACGCGGATTTCGTAACCGCGATGATGGCATTCTTCCTACTCCTTTGGCTCCTCTCTTCAGCTGATGAAGCGACCCTTGAAGGTATCGCTGAATATTTCACACCGACCATCGGTGTGCGTGACTCAATGGGTATTGGCTTCCAAGGCGGTACAACAACAGCAACCGAGGGCGTGAAGAAAGATGACGCCGCGCCTCCGGGCATCGTTCAGGGCCAAGTACCACAAGGCCCGATCAGCGAAGAGCCAAAAGACACCATGATCGAAGCGGAAAAAGACGCCAAGCTTTTCGAAAAAGCCGAAGAGGCCATCAAGAAAGCTTTTGAGAGTGACCCTACCCTTCGCGAAATGGCCGATAACATCATCGTCGAGCAATCGCCAGAAGGGCTAAAGCTTGAAGTGATGGACTCAGACAAATTCCCAATGTTTGATCCGGGTAGTGCCCGCCTAACGCAATTTGGTCGTAAGATTCTTGGCCGTATGACCAAGATTATCGAAGAGCTGCCAAACTTTATCTCACTCACCGGCCATACCGATGCATCTCCGGGAAGCCGCGCTGACTATACCAACTGGGAACTATCTGCCGATCGCGCCAATGCCGCGCGCCGCTATATGCTAACCGCAGGACTGGACCCTGATCGCCCACGCAAAGTCGTTGGAAAAGCTGCGACCGATTTGCTATTGCCAAATGATCCGAAATCACCACGCAACCGTCGTATTACTCTCATTCTACTGCGTGGTAGCTATATGCAGGTAGACCCAAGCGATGTGCCTATCACGCGTGACTTGCTCAGCGTGCCATCAGGTAACAAGACACAAGCACAAAAGCTGCGTGAGAAACGCAAAAAAGAGAAGCGCGACAAGTTCAAGGACAAACAAAAAGATATACGTGACAAGCAAAGCGTCACGCCGGGCCAGGCGCCGGTTCCAATCGCACCTGGCATTCAACAAAGTCCTGTCGATGGCCTAAGCCAACCAATTGGTGATGACGCGGCAACACCCGCGCCGGAAGGCCCACAGACCGGTGAAGATATGTCTTCTAAAGTCAAAGACAGCAAAACCGAGCCTCCGAAGGAAGTGGATGAACGTCCTGATTCTGACTTTGACGAATTCACACAATAATCCATCTGAATTTGCTGACATCTAGCGACAATTATGGCAGCATAGGGATATGTATATTCGCCCTATCTGCTCAGATGATCATGCGGCCGTATTAGAATTGGCAGAAGCCGCTGGCATCGGCATGACATCCCTGCCCGCAAATGCAGACGTCCTTTCAAAAAAGATCGAAAGAGCCGAGAAAAGCTTTGCGAAAGACCCGGACATTTCTGGCCACGAAGTCTTTTTATTCGTCATGGTCGATGACAATACCAATCAAGTCGTAGGCACCACAGGCATTAAAGCCCATATCGGGCTAAACCAGCCTTTCTATTCCTACAAGCTGACAACGATTACGCAGCACTCATCCGAGCTAGATATCTTCTCTAAGCACGCGCTGCTTCAAGTCACCAACGACCTGACTGATTCCAGTGAGATCAGCTCACTCTTTCTCAAAGCCGATTACCGACGCGACCAACTAGGTCGCCTGCTATCGCTTTGCCGTTTCCTTTTCATGGCGGCCTATAAAGATTACTTTTCAGATACCGTCATCGCCGAGCTCAGAGGCTTCCATGACCCAACCGGTCTCAGCCCTTTTTATAATTCCATTGCAAAGCATTTTTTTGAAATGGAATTCCCTGAAGCTGATTACATGAATGCTACGAAAGGTAACCAATTCATCAGCGACCTGATGCCACGTAATCCGATCTATGTAAGCCTACTGCCAAAAGAAGCGCAGCACATCATTGGTCAGCCACATCCAAACTCTATGCCAGCTAAGGCAATGCTAGAGAAACAAGGCTTCCGCTGGAATGGTTATGTCGATATTTTTGATGGTGGCCCTACCCTTCAGGCCGATATCAATTTCCTAAAACCGGTCCAGCGATCCAAATGCCTGAACGTGTCAGACATCACCGCTGACGTCGATCAGCACACCAAATACCTTATCAGCAATGACCGCTTTGCTGACTTCCGATGCACCGCCGATTTCATATCAATCTCAGGTGATAACATCAGCATCACCCCATCGACCGCAGAACAACTTAAGGTGGGG
The DNA here is from genome assembly GCA_022763105.1 of Rickettsiales bacterium. GTDB lineage: Bacteria > Pseudomonadota > Alphaproteobacteria > Rickettsiales > UBA3002 > JALEGK01. The sequence continues at coordinate 8,235 of JALEGK010000056.1, forward strand.
TCTGGCGATACCGTACGCATCCTACCACAAAAAAGCGAAGATACTTAAAGCCTTACTAACAGGAGTAACGCATGACTCACTACATTGCTTCACAATGGGTTGAATCAGGAGCAACGCTGCAATCCACCAATCCAGCAACCAATGAGACAATCTGGCAAGGCCATCAAGCCGATGCCGCAATGGTCAACAAAGCCATTGATGCGGCGCGCGAGGCGTTTGCAAACTGGTCCGCCACATCGTTCGAACAACGACTCGAATACCTCAAAGCATTTACCGCCCGCATCGAATCTTCAAAAGCGGAGCTTGCAGAGTTAATCGCTAAAGAAACGGGTAAGGTATTGTGGGATGCTATGGGCGAAGCCGGAGCCGTCATCGGCAAACTAAACTTCGCAGAGAAAGCCTATCATGAGCGCACAGGCGAGAGACATCAGGACATGTCTGGCTTCTCAGCCCATCTACGCCATCGCCCACACGGTGTCATGGCAGTCTTCGGGCCTTATAACTTCCCAGCACACCTACCCAATGGACATATCATCCCGGCACTCATGGCGGGTAACACCATCATCTTTAAACCAAGCGAGCAAACCCCCGCCGTTGGCGAATGGCTAGTGAAACAATGGGCGGCTGTTGGCCTTCCAAGCGGTGTCATCAATTTAGTCCAAGGCGAAAAAGAGACTGGCATCGCGCTGGCTAGCGGAGCAATAGATGGCTTGCTCTTTACCGGCAGCTCACAAACAGGCGTCATTCTGCATAAGCAATTAGCAGGTCGCCCAGAGCTACTGCTAGCCTTAGAAATGGGCGGCAATAACCCGCTCATCATCAATCAGCTCGATGATGTGAAGGCCGCAGCTTACGAGACCATCCAGTCTGCTTTCATCACATCGGGCCAGCGCTGCACCTGCGCGCGCCGCCTCATCTTGGTTAAAAACGATCAGACACAAGAGCTCATCGATACGCTTGTCTCCATGACGCAATCCATTCAGGTAGGCGCTTATACCGACAATCCAGAACCGTTTATGGGCCCTGTCATTAACGCCCATACAGCACAACAACTCTTCCAAGCACATGCCGATTTAGTAGCAAAAGGGGCAACGCCGTTAGTGGCAATGGATAAGCCAGATGATGGCAGCGCATTCGTCACCCCATCCATACTCGATGTGACGGGCATAAAGGGCATTATTGACGAAGAATGGTTTGGGCCGATTTTAAAGCTCGTAACGGTCGATTCTTTGGATGACGCCATCCTAGAGGCTAATAACACCCAATATGGCCTCAGCGCGGGTTTATTCTCGAATAACCGCAAAGATTACGAGCAATGCTTGCTCCGCTTGCGTGCAGGCATCATCAATTGGAACAAGCAAACCACAGGAGCAAGCGGTATGGCACCGTTTGGCGGCATCGGCTGCAGTGGTAACCACCACGCCGCCGGCTACTATTCCGCCGATTATTGTGCCTACCCAGTCGCCTCTATGGAGTCTGAAACCCTCACCTTGCCAGAAACATTGGCTAAAGGCATCAGCCTATGATGTGGAAGGAACTGCAATTAGAAGGATTAGTAGGACCAACTCATAATTATTCTGGTTTATCAGATGGCAATGTCGCATCCGCCAATAATGCGGGCCTAACCTCGAACCCTAAAGAAGCGGCCCTACAAAGCCTATCCAAGATGGAATGGCTTCATGAACAGGGCGTTCCAGTCGCGATTTCGCCACCACATCGCCGACCAGACTTTTCGCCCTATTCGCGCTTAGGTTTAGTCGAAAAATCGCATTTTGACGAGATTTACGCTGCGCCGCACAAAAAATTGACCGCCGAGTGGTTACGCTCGCTCTATGATGTCAGCCCCAAGCTTTTTCATGCGTGCTGGAGTAGTTCTAACATGTGGACCGCAAATTCCGCTACCGTAACAATAGCTGATAATACTGGCAATAGCATCGTACACCTGACACCAGCCAATTTAATCAGCACATTGCACCGTTCACTCGAAAAATCAGATACGGAACGATTTTTAAGACAGGTATTTTCGGATACGGAATATTTTTTGGTCCATGATGCGCTTTCCACAACGTCACGACTCAACGATGAAGGCGCTGCAAACCACATGTGGCTCAACGATAAAAATAACACACACATTTTTGTCTTTGGCTCCAAACCACCTGACAACCCTCACCCTGCGTTATTTCCTTCAAGACAGCAATTTTTTGCGTCAGAAATTATTGCATCGCATCATACATTAAAAGCACAGCAGGCAATATTTGTGCAACAGCACCCAAATGCTATCGATGCCGGAATATTCCATAATGACGTGATTTCGATGAGTCATTGGCAATTTTTGGCCTATCACGAGGCTTCTTTCGTCGACGATAGCTTTATTGATCAACTTGGAGTTGAAAATTCGGTGCGAAAAATTTTAGAATCGGAACTCTCCTTAGAAGAGGCGGTAAAGACTTACTTCTTTAATGCCCAGATCATCACAAATAAATCCGCATCCGTAATAATACTTTTCCCATCTGAGGTTGAGGCCCATCCAAAAGCCAAAGCATTGGCTGAAAAATTAAAGGCAGAGGACAATCCAATCGATGATATTGCCTTCATGGACTTGCGTCAGAGCATGCGAAATGGCGGCGGCCCAGCATGTCTAAGACTAAGAGTGCCCGTTACAGACGCGCATTTGCAGGCGATGCATCAAGGCATTCGCTTTACTCCACGCTTGCATGACCGCCTAAAAACGCTCATTGAGCAGAATTATCCAGATAGTCTAACCCCTCAAGATTTGCTCAAACCGGACCATATCCCTCAATTTTGGGATACGCACAAAGCAATTCAGTCACTTTTATCCCTATCATAACTATCTGTTTTATTAGATATATTTATCAATGATGCTTTCTTCACGAAACTGTCACACACAATATAAATAAAATTTTATATATTTAATTAACAGCAAGACAGAAAACGAACCTAATTAAGGGCAGCACTCAGAGATAAGAAAAAGCACAGAAAGCGGTTTAGAAATAGCAAAGGGGAATAGATAGAAGAAGAACAACAAAGCTAACCAGACATCGATCGTTTAGATTTATGTACCTCCCTAATCACGTTCTTATGTGGTGTCCAAATGGTCACCACTTTTTTTTGTTCAACTCATCACCACATCGCCCTTAGCCAAGCGCATTAAAAGCAAAGCCGACAATTTTGCGCGCTCAGGTAAAGAATCTAAGTAAACAATCTCATCAGATGAATGGATATTGGCCCCCCTTACACCCAACGTGTCAACATTCGGTAAACCATAGGCCCAGAGGTTGTTTCCGTCACAACACCCACCTGTTGCGTTCCACGCAATCTCTTGTGAGAGCATCGCACCCGTTTCTTTCACCAGATTAAAGACCGTCTCATTGCGTGGATGCATCGGTTTCGGATGGCGCGTGAATTTCCCATATTTTTCAATAGAAAACCCATTCTGTTGTGAAAATTTCTGGACGATTTCATCCAATTTCTGCTCCATCCAGTCACGATCTTCCTCTGCCGGAAGCCTGACATTGAACCGTACCATCGCCAAATCGGGTACCATATTAAGCGGGCCGCCACCTTCAACGCGCCCAAGGTTAAGCGTCACCCCGTCACGCTGACCATTCAGATCAAATAAGGTGAGTGCAACCTCACTCGCTTTCATAATCGCATTGCGGCCTTTATCAAACTCGCGCCCCGCATGAGCCGCTCGGCCACGAATAACGAATGTAAAGTTACCACTGCCCTTGCGCGCACCAGCTAACGTGCCATCCGCCAAGGCTGGCTCATAAATAAGGCCCAATTGGTTCCTCTCAGCCGCTTCCTTAAATAAGAAGTCAGAGCATTGAGAGCCTATTTCCTCATCGGGGTTCAGGACGATCTCGTAACCAATATTCTCAGCCCAAGGCGAACGCTCAACGGCCTCTAGCGCCTTTAGCATCACCACTAAACCACCTTTTAAATCGGCAACACCCGGCCCATTCAATATATTATCTTGCTGATATACTGGCTCTTGAAACGGGTGGTCTTTGCCAAACACCGTATCCATATGCCCGCCAAGGAAGACCTGAACGGGAGCATCAGGACGCTTACGAATACGCAATGCGCTACCCATCGGCGTTTGAATCACCTCACCCTTACTATTCACTTCTTCTAAATCAGCCAGAGGAATGCGCTCTATCTCACCGCCCAGCCATAAAAAATTATCTTCTAAGGCCTTTAGCATTCGCGCCAAACCTTCAAGATGATAACTACCGGAATTGATACGTGACCATTGCTCAGTCAACAAAATCATGTGCTGGGATTGCGTATCAATCCATTCAAGATAAGGCTGAAACGCATCCGCATTCATCAGCCGCCAAACCACTTCGCAATACGTGAACCAAGACCGCCACTACGATTAGATGGCGACTCTTTTTTAAAGTAAACTGCCAGCGCTTTACTCACGCGCTGCAAGCCAACCTGCAGCTCTTCTTCGCTGATGGTCAGCGGCGGTAAGAAACGCAAAACATTAGGACCAGCAATCAGTACAAGCACACCATGCGTTCGGCAAATCTCGGACAATTCGCCCGCTTTACCATGCCATTTAGGTGTTAGCTCTGCACCGATCATCAGCCCACTGCCGCGCACTTCGGTGAAGCATTCGAGATCCTCACCAATCGCCTCGAGTGCCTTTTTCACTTTTTGCGCTTTAGCTTCTACTGACGCCAGCAGCTCTGGCTGATTGATTTTTTCAAGCGATTTCAACGCCACAGCCGACATGACAGGGTTGCCACCAAAGGTCGAACCGTGAGAGCCAAACTGGAAGGTATTTTCAGCCTTAGCCCCAACCAACATGGCACCAATCGGCAGGCCGCTTCCAAGCGCCTTCGCGCTGGTCATAATATCCGGCTCAATCTCATCATGCATATGCGCAAATAACCTACCCGTACGCCCCATACCGCACTGAATTTCATCACAGATAAGCAAAATATCTCTTTCATCGCAGAGCTTGCGTAGAAACTTCAGGAATCCTGGCTTTGCGGGCACCACACCACCCTCGCCTTGCACCGGCTCAATAAGAATCGCGCAGGTCTTATCGCTCACTACTTTCTTCAATGCCTCTTCATCATTGAATGTGTCGCAATAGACAAAACCAGCCGGCATCGGCTCAAAGCCTTCATGGTATTTAGGCTGAGCAGTAGCTGTCACCGTCGCATAGGTACGCCCATGAAACGAACCGACAAAACTGATAATCTCGCGTTCTTCAGGGGATTTGCCTTTATCAGCGGCGTATTTACGCGCCAGCTTAAAAGCGGCCTCATTGGCTTCTGCACCCGAATTACATAAGTAAACGCGCTTAGCAAACGGCACAGCTTCAACCAACGCTTCTGATAATTTAATCGGTGGCTCAGTAAAAAAGATATTACTCGTATGCCAGAGCTTCTTGGCTTGGGTAACAAGCGCTTCTAAAAGCTCTTCATCACCGTAACCCAGACCACACACGGCAATACCGCCACCAAAATCAATGTAATCATTGCCCTCCAAATCCCAGATAGTCGAGCCATCGGCACGATCCAAGATCATGTCACGCGGCTTATAATTAGGCACATAATATTGCCGCCCTTTGGCTATCAGCTCATCGGAAAGCGCTTTAACATTATGTTTAGAAGAGATGTCGGACATAAATTTTGGACTCTGAAATGATTAGACGTCCGCATTATGCTCAAAAGAGCGGCCCGGTTCCAGCAATTTTGACGATCTCTTGATGACTCATCCACAGTTTTACAATTCAAAGCCCACTCTTAACTTAATATTAATTTTTCACGCGTATTTCTTAAAGATAAGAAGTTTGAAAAATAAGAATCTAAATCTTGCGAAAAAGATGGATTCGTAAAGTAGGCAGGTGAGCACATGGCGATAAGCACAACAACGGTAGCCGTTGCCAAAAACACAAGAGCGGTAATTTTCTCGAGTTTAATCATTTGGTTGGCAGCGGGCCTTTGGGTTTCAGCCCACGCTTTCTTCGTACCGCAAAAGCATGCCGAGCTAGATAAAGGCTTAAGCAAAGCTTACAAGCAAACCAGTGGCGCACGCCAAACACCGAAAGCCTTTCAGAGTTTTGTTAAGAATAAACCGCTGTGGGTAACCATGCATGGCCTCAATACCGATGCAAAGGCCGCCCTTTCTTTGATGGAAAAAGCCTATGAGCATGGCATAGACCCGGGTAAATACCATACCGATGCGATTCGCGAACAAGCTGTCTCTGCTTACGGTAATAATGAGGCGTTGGTTGCGCTAGAGCGTCGTATCACGGATACGGTTATCCAATATGTATTAGACCTACAAAATGGCGTAACACCCTCGAAACGCTACGATAAAATTGGCATTATCAAACCAATCTGGACCAAAGAAGTCACCGAGCGCACCTTAAGAACTCAGCGCAATGTCTATCGCTGGTTAGAAGCGATGGCTCCAAGCTCTACCCATTATAAAGTACTGCAAGAAGCGCTGAAGAAATACAGCGTGATCGAAAAAACCCAGCAATGGCCTGAGATCAAAGTCGGTAACGTGATTAAGCCGGGTGAAAGCGATAACCGAATTATCGATATTGCACGCCTATTAGAGCTTACCGGAGATCTAGAGGGTAGCTTTGAGGGTGTCGAATACACACCTGAGCTACAAGAAGCCGTCATTCGTTTCCAGAACCGCCACGGGCTAGAAGCAGATGGCGTCATCGGCACACAAACCCAAAGAGCATTAGCCGCACCGGTGAATGATCGCATTGATCAGATTCGCCTGACCATGGAGCGTATCCGCCAACTACCGGATTCATTGGGTAAGAAATTCATTCTGGTAAACATCCCGGCATTTAAGCTGGCGGCTTATGATAATGGCGAAAAAACCTTGGATATGGATGTCATTGTCGGCAAGACCGCCCGCAAAACGCCGATCTTCAGTAACTATCTAGGCGCAACCATCTTCAATCCGCGCTGGAATGTGCCGAGCAAAATTGCGAAGCGCGACCTGCTACCAAAGGTGCAAAAGAACAGCGAATACCTCAAAAAAGCGCGCTTCACTGTGCTACAAGATGGCGAGAAAGTCGACCCATCAACCATCGACTGGCACGCAGTGACCGCTCAGAACTTCCCCTATCAGCTAAAGCAGGCATCAGGCCGTAGCAATGCATTGGGTAAAGTAAAGTTCACCATTCCGAATAATCAGGCGATTTATCTTCACGATACATCAGACCGCAAATTATTCGCAAAATCTTACCGCGCCCTATCATCTGGCTGCATCCGTGTGAGCGACCCGCTGGGCCTTGCCAATTATGTCCTCGCATCACGTAATGGCTGGACACACGAAAAAGTCGAAAAACACTTCAATTCTAGCCGCCGTGTTCAGGTCGAATCGCCAGCAATTCCAGTGCATACCATCTACTGGACTGCATGGGCAGAAACCGACGGAACGCTGCATTTTCGCAACGATATCTACAAAAAAGACAAACGCATCTTAACGGCTCTTGGACCATATGAGCCAACACAGGAGCTTCAAGTGGCATCGCGCTAAGCCGCGGCCACACTCAGCAACGAAATACTCACACTCACTCATTGTCCCGGTTGGCCTTGCCGACCGGTTTTTTTTTGTATAAAACCCGATTTGGTGTTTCGGCATAGCATTTGCTATGTTAATAAAAAATTAAGAATACAAGAGAATATAAGAAAGCGGGTACTTATGAATTTATCACGCCGACAGTTTTTACAAGGCAGCGCGGCCGCAGCGACCTCTTTAGTGATCGCGCCGAGCGCCATGGCAACCTATCAGATTACGCCATATGCCTTCTCTGAAGCTTCAAAGAAGAAGACGCTGTCTTTTTACCATACGCACACAGGTGAAAGCCTAGAGACGGTCTTCTATGATGGCGGCTTAGTTCGTGATGGCCTAGTCAAAGCAAACCGCATTTTGCGTGACCACCGCTCTGGCGATGTCATCGAGATGGATTCCGAGCTTCTCTTTACGTTACATGACATTAAAGAGCAGTTGGGAACAGACGAGCCGTTCCACATTATTTCTGGTTACCGCTCGCCAAAAACCAATGCAATGCTTCGCTCTAAAGGTAAAGGCGTCGCTAAGAAAAGCTTCCACATGCGAGGCATGGCTATCGATATTCGCGTGCCCGGCATTAAAACCTCTGGCATTCGCGATCTAGCAAAAGAAATGCAACGTGGTGGTGTCGGCTATTACAGCTCTTCGGACTTCGTTCACCTGGATACAGGCCCAGCTCGCTTCTGGTAAATTCTGGCAAATCAGTCTGAGTTTTTAGGTTGGGGCTTAGCGGCCTTATAATCTTCTGGATTTCGTTTTGACGCACGCTCGCACTGATTGAGTAAAATCTCGCGCGCCTCTTCCTCAAACTGGTGGTTTGCGCCCTCTTCTTCCATACGTGCTTTTACCGAATCAGGCACATCTGCACCCTTGCCCCATTCAATCACCTCGCCATACTCTTCCAACTGAAACGCCCCTTTCTTCTGGGCTTTCTTAAAGGCTTTGGCTTTACTTGGGTGAATTTTCAGATAGGCCCAATAATCCTCGCCCGAGGCCATTTTGCCCTGACATAACACCACCATATAAAATTGCTGATCTAACGGGAGCGAGTTGTTCATAAAAGCTTAGGCCTAAAGCGCCTGCCCGTGATAGGCTTGCAGACGGGCCAACTCGGCCTCCTGAGCGGCTTTATTCTGGCTGACATGCATTTTGCCATTCACATGGTCAGCAAATTTCCAACCTGCTACCCCTATGAGAAACGGAATGGCGCCCACAGCCGCTTGCGCCGCAAATTCTGGCTGAAGTCCTAAAATCATGAATTTGAGCGCTGCACTGGCAATATCAAGCCCTCCAACCACAATTCCTATGGCTGAAACGGCCTTTACTACCGTTGTCGCTGCAACTGTTACCAACCCAATTGGATTCATATTGAACAATCCTTATACTTGCACTAAGTCTATCATATCACGACAATATGACAAACACGTGATCAATCGTCTTAAATCACTATAAGGACTCCATGTGAGCAGCGACCAATTTTTAGTTAAATTCTGGGGTGTGCGCGGAAGCATGCCAACGCCGGGAACCAGCACCATCCGATATGGCGGCCAAACCTCATGTGTAGAAGTGCGCTGCGGCGACAATCTGATTTTGTTTGATGCTGGTACCGGGATCTACCCATTTGGTGAAAGCACCAAACAAACCGACATGGATATTTTCTTGAGTCACACCCATATCGATCATATCTGCGGTTTTCCGTTCTTCTCGCCAGCCTACAAAGCAGGCCATACAATACGTATGTGGGCTGGCCACTTATTGCCAGAAAACAGAACTCTCAAAGAGACCGTATCCACCCTTATGTCTCCACCACTTTTTCCGCTCACACTCGATGATCTGAAAGCTGATGTCAGCTTCCATGATTTTGCCGCTGGTGAATCACCTGCATGCGAGCATCTACACGAAAGAGGCATTGGTATAAAGACAATGGAGCTGAACCACCCTGATCGCGCAACTGCCTACCGTATTAGCTATAAAGGTCGCTCAGTGTGTTATGTAACTGATGTAGAGCATACCCGTAACGGACTCGATCAAGATCTGATTACCTTTATTCGCGATAGCGACCTGTTTATTTATGATAGCACCTATGATGATCGCGAGTTCGATAATTATGTTGGTTGGGGGCATTCTACATGGCAAGAAGCCACTCGATTGGCCACTGCCGCTAATGTCGAGGCGTTAATTCTTTTTCACCACGACCATGACTCAACCGATGACGAGCTAGATCAACGCTCAGAAGAATTAAAGGCGATCCGCCCCAATGACCGCTTAGCCCGCGAAGGATTGGTCATTAAACTTTTCTAGTAAAGTTAACCATATTTTTACACACACCCGTTAACATCACTTTCAATAACAACACCTAAGAGTGATGAGAAATGGTTACGCAATTATACACCCGCTGGGCATGCATAGGCTTTCTAACTATCGCATTGGCGTTCTCAAGTGCCGTATATGCAAACATGATCAATCAATCAGATGCTTCAACCGCACAGACCGCAAGCGCCTTACTTCATACAGATGATCTTCGCCTAACCAATGAGCTGGCAGAACTAGCCGTTGCAATGGGTGAATATGAAAAGGCTTTGGCAACCATTCAGCCGCTATACTTCAATTACCCAGACGAGCCAAAAATCGCATTTGAGATGGGCGTGCTTCACTATCTGCTAGGTGCTTACAATGAATCTACCGACTTCTTCATGAGGGCCAAAAACCACAGCGACAAGCAAGATACGATTACGGCTAAAGCAGTCGCCTACATCACTCTGATGCAGAATTAGACTCATCACTTTGCACGCGTTTTTTCACCTGCATTTCTTCAGGCTCCAAATCGATAATCGCCTGCTCATCCACTTCATCAATCAGATGCTTCGGCAAATACATTTCTGCGTAGCGGCGATACACGCCAGAGCTGACAAAGAAATTCACAGCATCAGGGTCCAGATGATTATTCGCTTTGAACTTAGCAATAATCGCCATCGCCTCAGATAGTGTCTTAGCAGGCTTATACGGACGGTCAGCGGCAGTTAACGCCTCAAACACATCAGCAATCGCCATCATACGAGCGGGAATCGACATGGTACCAGCAAACACCCCTCTTGGGTAACCGGTCCCATCCATTTTTTCGTGGTGACCACAGGCATATTCCGGCACGCGGCGCAAATGCTTAGGCCACGGCATCGATTCCAAAATATTGACCGTATGCACCATGTGATCATTCATGATCTGGCGTTCATCCGGGTTAATCGTGCCGCGTCGTAAACTTAAATTATACAGCTCATCATCATTGATCAGCTTGTGTGTTTGATCTTGAAGCTGCCACTCAATCGTTGCCAATGATTCAATGCGCGCTAAATCGTCATCATCAAGATATTCACCGCCTATATTCACTTCCTGAAGGAACGTCATATCCGCATCGATATCAGCGATCTGCTTTTCATATTCAGCTTTGAGCGTTTCCGTTTGATCTGGCGTCTCAATACATTTTTCTAAATAAGCAATCTTCGCATCACGCTTGAGCACTTCGCAGCGCGTCACCACTTCCTGAATACGATCATGGATTGTTTCTAATTTAGTAGACTTATCCATGATATGTGGAGGCGTGACAATCTTACCGCAATCATGCAACCATCCAGCAATGTGTAACTCGTATTTCTCCTCATCACTCATCGAGAATTTGGCGTAATGGCCTTCGGTCGCTTCGCATGCTGCTTCAGCCAACATCTCGGTAAGCACCGGTACACGTGCGCAATGGCTACCCGTATAAGCTGATTTCGCATCAATCGATTCCGCAATCACCTTGATGAATGCTTCCATGAATTCTTGCTGAGAACTAATCAACTGTTTGTTATCGAGAATGACGGCTGCTTGTGCCGCAAGCGCCCGAACAATCAATGCTGCTTTTTCAGAAAAGGAAACCGTTTCACCCGTTTCATCATCGCGCGAATTGATCAGCTGAATACCGCCAATCGCTTCACTCTTATGATTCAACATAGGTAACGTCAGCACCGATTTAGTGCGATAGTCATTCTTCTCATCAAAGCTTTTGGTGCCTTTAAAATCGTAATCCTTACAATCATACGCATCGTCGATATTGACGATCTTCTTTTCCAAAACCGCACTTACAATCTGCTTACGCAAATTGGCATTACCTTCGCCATCATAGAGCGGCACAGGCTTTAATGGTGGTGATTCGCGACCAATGCCGCCAAAATGAATACCCAGAGAATCAGTCCGAACAATCTCGTAGGCCAACGTATCATCTTCATTGAGAATATAAAGGGTGCCGCCATCTGCCTTAGCAATCGACATGCTCTCATTCAGAATCGTCTCAAGCACTTTGTCGGGATCAGTCTCAAGCGAGAGTGTCAGCGCGACCTGCACCAGGCGCTGAACGAGCTCAATCGCCTCACCGTGTAATCGTTCTAACTTTAAATGTCGTTCTTCATTATAGGGCATGTGGTACCATCCATGGGCAATCAGAATAAGAAAAACTGCGCGCCAAAGCTAGCATAAAAACGGTTAGGATCGAGCAATTGCCCCTTTTTGTACTCCTTCATACGCTTTCACAATAAATGTAGCGTCAGGTGTTTTTTCCGATAAACGATGCAACCAATATTCAGCAATGCATTCCACTGTCGAATCACACGGAATAATCGCACAAAGCGAAGACGGAACCGTTAGAGAAAACGCACCTTGTTCCGATTGATAGCTCGATAAAACCATCTCCACGCCACCAACTGATTGTTGCTCTGTGATATCATCCTCGCTCACTACATAGATATGATGCCAGGCATTAGCGATCATTTCCATTGAGCGTTTATCCAGCTCACCATCACGCCACACCTCAATCTTGGATCGGTGGCCATGCGCAATGCGCTGACAATTCCCATCATGCTTTTTCAGCCCATGCGAATAGTGATAATACGGCCCTTCGATATTCTCTGTGCGAAGCGTCACTTCCACTTTTTCTACCGTATCCTGAACAACATCCATTAAATGCTGCTCTAAAAAACGCGTCACACTCTCGATCGATATCTCTTCAGCATCTAACCGACACAGCGCTTCTTCAGGAGAAGAATGAGTCACCGCGCCTCCACCCTTTAACTGCCATTTTAATGTGGGCTGCGCACCTACTTCCCAGCTCAGATAGTCAGACTTCATTGGCACCAACAACGCATGGTCTACGCTTGCATCAATCGCTCGCTTAATCTGCTTTTTGACATGGCCAAAATCCATCACCATCGATTGCTCATCAAGCTTCCCAGTCAGAACGACATCGCAAATCCAACTCTCTCCTTCCACCCCATATTTCGGATGCAGATAGGAGCAATCTATCACCGTCAGATTATCAACAAATAATTCCATCACGCCCCCAACGTCACAGCACCCATGCCGTGCAGCTCTGCCAGCAACGCAGTAAGCGGCAATCCTTTAATCACATCCGAATCACCCTCAATCAATGCCATCAGATGACGCCCCATCCCTTCCATGCGATAACTACCGCAGGATTGCAACGGCTGGTCATGTTCGATATACGCTTCGATCTCATCATCACTGAGTGTACGCAATGTCAGCGAAGCTTTCGCCACATAAGACCACACCACTTCTTGCCCGCGAACCAGGCTCACAGCGCTATGCTGATGGTGGGTTTTGCCACGCATCAAGCGTAATTGTTCAATCGCTTTTTCTTTTACATGCGGTTTACTGAGGATCTGCCCATCCAGCTCACACATCTGATCGGCACCAATCGTCAATGCATCAGGATAATCTTTCGCTACACTCTTCGCTTTCTCTACAGCCAGCCGCATCGCCTGTTCGGGCACAGGTGAATCTTTCAACTCTTCCTTGATCTTATCTTCGTCAAAGCCAGACGGCACAACACTGAAATGCAACCCAACGGCCTTCAACATCTGCGCGCGAATCGCGGAACCAGACGCCAATACTAATGGGACAGGTTGTTGCAGGCACGACGCCACTGCTAGCCCACCTCAGGCGATGCAATCAACGACATAAACTCACCACGGGTACGTGGATCAGATTTAAATAGGCCATGCATGCGACTAGTCACGGTAGACGTCTCGGTCTTATGGACACCACGCGTGGTCATACATTGGTGCTTCGCATCAATAATCACCGCCACACCTTTTGGCTCTAGTGCATCTTGAATCGCATCAGCAATCTGCGCCGTCATCACCTCTTGAGTTTGCAGACGTTTGGCAAAGACATCCACCAGACGCGCCAGCTTACTAATACCGACCACACGTCTATCAGGCAGATACGCGATATGCGCCTTACCAATGATCGGCACCATATGATGCTCGCAATGAGATTCTAGACGCATATTTTTCAGCAAGACGATCTCATCATAATCTTCCACCTCTTCAAAGGTGCGCGACAGAATCTCCGCCGGATCATCTTGGTAGCCCGCGAAAAACTCCTCGTAAGCTTTCACGACACGCTTAGGCGTATCAAGCAACCCTTCACGCGCAGGGTCATCACCCGCCCATTTAATCAGGGTTTTCACCGCTTCCATCGCCTCATCCATGCTTGGGCGTAGGTCTTGAGTGCTCTCTTTCACCAATTTCGTCTTGGCCATGTTTATTCCTTTCAGTCTCTAGCCCTTGATATAGCGCGTTTTGGGCCAAATAAAAGGAAAGATTGCGTATTTTTCTTCCATTAACCAAATAATTCAAAAATTAATACTTAGCACCTATTGTGCAGCACATAAAGCTTACCCACTATATCTTGGGTGCAGCGCAATTATTACCATATATTACACATATAAATCATATGGTTGCACCAATAAGTTGAAGCGAAAATATCTTTATATTTTTAAGACTTGATTAACTTATGCACAGTAGACTGCAACTAGACCCAAAACAAATTGGGCGCTGAACAAGAAAAAACTGAGAAAGCAATAAGACCGTTCGGCATTGGGAGGTGCACTAATGGTTACGACGCCAGCCGCTTTAGGCGAGGTGGGCAGTCACGACAAACGTTCGGGAGTCGTGTCTGACAACCTGCTACGAAATATAGCGTTAGAATTCGAAAAGGGTCCTGTAGAGGACCTCAAATCCGTAGTTGCTAAAGCCCAGATAGAATCAGAACGCGAAAGCCTCGAGAAGCAACTAGAGGACGCGCTTCGCGCAGCCGAAGCTGAAATCAGCAGAATCAAAGACTCACAACCAGATGCAGATGTTAGTGGCCTAACCGCAGCCGCAAATGCGCTGGCATTCGCATTAGAGGATGTAAAGCTTGCCAAAAACACCGGCACCCTCCCAACCGTAACGGCAAACTTTGCTAATACCGTCCTGTCAAAATTCGAATCAGAGCATTCAAGCGCAAAAGCAAATGCCACCTTCATGGATGGCGCTGCAGGTGCAGAATATTACAACGAAGTGGTGGCGCAATATATCCTCGCGCCGGGTGGCCGCATGGATCAACGCCGTGAGTTCCATAGAGAGACCACCAGTAATGTCCGTAACATCTTAGGCTCAGAAGACTATGAGCGCCATTACAGCAAATTCGCTAAAGCGGCTGATAAGCATTTTGATGAAGCAGACCGCTGGAGAGACAAAGCTAAAGCCGCCTTCGCAGACGGCAATAAAGTGGATGGTTACGGCCATACGGCTACCGCTCTCACCCATCAGGCGAAAGGTCTGACCTCTCACGGTGTGGGTCTAGAATACAATATCTGGCGTTTAGAGAAAAAATTAGATGGCCTAAATCCTGAGTCTGACGAATATGCTAAAACACGAGAGCAGATTGCTCGTTTCAGAGAAGCAGAAGAACAACGACGTGCTGAGTTCGAACGTGCACGCGCTGAAACTGAATTAGCGCTTCGCAATCAAGCGAACGCGCTGGTTGAGAAAGGTCAGCTTAGCCCTCAACAAGTCGATGGTTATGTTGCTAAACACATCCAGTCATTTGATGAGAAACAAGCTGAAGAACGCAAAAAGCGCATAGAAGAAGCACCTCCAGAATTTCAACAACATATCGTCATCTCACGCGCTAAGGTTGCGGCAGAAGCTGAAGGCCGCAAACAAAATATGTCAGGTGAAGAGTTAAAAGCTCATGTAAAAGCAGCTACAGATAAAGCATTAGCATTGTACGGCAATCCAGAAACGCGAGATATTGCTATCTCCAACGCCATCTCAATTGACCAACGAATTCAAGCTGAAAGACGATCTACGAGTACCACAAGAGCTACTACAATACATGGCGAAGAAAAAGAAGAACTCGCTAAAGCAAGAAATGCTGCACAAACCGATGCTAACTACTTTAGCATGGATGAAGCACCGGAAGAAGCGCCAAAGAAAACTGCAGTGCCCCCAAAACAAGGAGCAGACGCAGGTTATTTCATGATGGATGAAGCTCCTGAAGCCAAAGCGAAAAAAGCCGCGAAAGAAGTTGTCAGTGCATCAGAAGAAACTAAACAAGTATCAAAAGCTGAAAGCGCAAAAGAAGCAGACACAGGCAAGTTAGCCGTGAAGAGCACACTAGAGGGCGAGCCTAGCAAAGTAGCCGCCGCCAAAAAAGAAGCACCTACCGTTTAAGCCCAAATCAAACCTCATCAATACAGCCACTTAACACGTTTTACTTCATCAAACCGCCATATTTCTTTCATGTAAGCTTCACACACAACCGCGCATAGATTCGTTAATATATCGTTAATATTAATGGAAAAGCGGTTGAGGTGTAACATGGCAGATCCCAAAAAAGATGCAGTTTATTTCAGTGAAGTCGAAGATAATTATGATAGGTTTAGGAAATACCATCCACAAGAAGTTTTCAATTTATCATCCATAATTATGAATGATAGAATTGCTTCCATTCAGGATACCTCCGCTATATCAAACCTTGGCTTAAACACCAGCCTTGGCACTGCAGTTGATATCTTCCTTGGCTTAACCATGGCAGCAGCACGAGATAAAGGCACCCGCATTGAAGATGGGTTAACCCGTAAAATGTTAGTAGAAGGCGGCATGACCGAAAACTTTCAAACATCACGAGCGATAACCAAAGACAAACTAAAAGGTCATCGTAAAGACATGATCAAAGCAGCGTTAGATGGAAAAGATGGCTACGGCAGCTTCTCATTAGAGCCGAATAATATTGTACAATTAACACTTCTTCATGGGCTAAATGGTTCACCACAAGAAAGGCAAGAAAACCGTGATACATTGCAAACCACACTCGGCAAATTGACAGACTCCAGAGGTCGCCGCGTCAATCTTGATCGCATGACCACACATGATCTGTATGAAACTTTACAAGATTTGCTATACTTCAATGAGAATAATGTAAATGAGCCATTTAAAATGACCATTGGACGTAGAGCCGACAATCGAGAGCAATGGGATAGCTTGCCTACTGTGATAGTCAAGCAAGGTCAAGCCGCCGCCATTGCGGCGCTCGCCATCGGCATTCAAGCACCGACAGAAGTAGATTTACAAAAAATGGAAGATTTGCCAATCGACAATGCTGTGAATGTTCCAAACGGTAAAACATTTACGCTAACGCAAGCAATGTCAGTAGGTATAGGCCCACTTAAATAACCCCCAAACACCCTCGACCTTTTCGAGTAAACGCGCTATGTTAGCAACTGCACGCTTATAGCGCGTTTTTTATTGGTTGGAGATCGCATGAAACCCGTTGGCAAACAGGCCCGCAAACAGCGTAATATGAAGGATGTCGCCCCCACCGAGCTGTTCGCCGCGCTCGATTTGGGTACGAATAACTGTCGCCTGCTCATTGCCAAGCCGGTTTTCCAGCAAAAAAGCCAGCATAAGATACTGAAAGTCATGGATTCCTACTCGCGTATCGTGCGCTTAGGTGAAGGCCTGACCGATCATGGCAGCTTGTCAGAAGAGGCGATGGAACGCACCTTGACAGCCCTGCAATCCTGCAAAGCCAAGCTGGATCGCTATCAGATCGCTAAAGCGCGGTTTGTAGCCACAGAAGCCTGCCGCAGAGCCACCAACGCCGAAGCCTTTATGAAACAGGTCAAACGCGAAACCGGCCTTCAAATCGACATTATTTCCAACGAGGAAGAGGCCCGACTCGCCTTTCTCGGCTGCTCATCACTCTTGCAACGCGATACACGCTTCGCCCTCGCCTTCGATATTGGCGGTGGCTCAACCGAATTTATGTGGGTGCGTATTGATGGCGAGCAACCGCTCGACTCCCATAAACGCCACCTGATTCAAGATTGGCTGTCCTTACCCTACGGCGTCATGAATATGTCGGAGCAATTTGGCGGCGCGGCCTATACCGAAATGTATTTCGAGGAGATCGTTAACAAGATCGTTGGCCTGCTCGCCCCACTCGATGATGCTAATAATATCAGCCACCGCATCTGGAAAGAGCGCGTGCAAATGCTCTCAACCTCCGGCACGGTCACCACCCTTGCCGCAATCCATTTAGGGCTACCGCGCTATGACCGCTCAAAAGTCGACGGGCTAAAACTCAGCATCTCCGATATTCGTAACGCGACACAAAAGCTCATCCAGATGAGCCCATCCGAGCGCGCAGCACACCCATGTATTGGCTCGGCCCGCACCGATTATATCTTGTCTGGCTGCGCGATCTTCGAAGCCATCAGCCGCAGCTTCCCTATCGACAAAATCACCATTGCAGACCGTGGTGTGCGTGAAGGCATCATCGTCTCACTCATGAGAGAGAAGCACGGATAGCCATGTCAAATAACGGAGGAAATCGCGATAAATCGGTGCGCGTTAAAACCGCACGAGGGCGTAAAGCGTCATCAACGCGGTGGTTACAACGTCAACTGAACGACCCTTATGTGCAGCAAGCCAAACGCGACGGCTACCGCTCGCGCGCGGCCTATAAAATTATCGAGCTACATGAAAAATTCGACATCTTCAAACCGGGCCAACGCATCCTCGATTTAGGTGCCGCTCCGGGGGGGTGGACACAAGTCGCACAGAAAATCATCGGCGATAAAGGCTCAATTCTGGGTGTCGATTTATTACCCATCGACCCGATCACCGGTGTGACGTTTATGGAAAAAGATTTCAATGATGATGACGCGCCAGCACTGATCGAAGAAGCACTAGGCGGCAATGCCGATGTGGTTATGTCAGATATGGCTGCCAACACCACGGGCCACCCACCTACCGATCATATCCGGATTATTTCGCTATGTGAGATGGCCTATGATTTCGCCACACAAATTCTGAATCCTGGTGGCGTATTTTTATGTAAGGTACTTCGTGGCGGGACAGAGAATGATCTACTCAAACTCATGAAACAAGAGTTCACGACCGTGAAACACGCCAAGCCTAAATCATCGCGCTCTGACTCTGCTGAGAGTTATGTAGTGGCAATGGGCTTTAGAGGCCGTAAAAACTAACCCATCTGAATATTGACTTGAATAGTGTGTGGGCCAGCCTTGACTGACTGCGACCATTTCGGCGTATCACCTTCTGGTTTCATGTCGTTGATGCTCGATAGGTCACCCAACTCACACCCAAATTGCTGAGCGTGGTCCATCCAGATATCACTTTTCACAAACGCATCAACACGGCCTGTATCAAGCACACCTTTCTCGGCCATACGTTTCATGATCGCCAACGAATCACTCACCGAATAAGCAGGCTTATAAGAACGCTCAGCCGTGAGCGCTTCAAACGCATCCGCATGATGAATGGTTTGCGCTTCTACAGACGCACCATTCAAATCATTCATATTCACCACCTGCTCCAGCCCTTGCAGAGCAGCAGGTAATGACTGCATATTCACAAACTTCTCACTCATCGGATCATGCGTTTCAATAATCGCGCGCTCTTCATCGCTTAACGTACCTCGCTTGGTGCTCGCTATCGCATCGATTTCATCATGACTCATCCAATCACTAAGACCGGCATGTTGGGCATGTGCTAAAATACGCGCCAGCACATGGCTATTGGTCACACGCTGCGTCACATCGGGCATATCAGCATCATGCTGAGGTAACGCATCAACATCGACCATTTCATTACCCGATGGTGACGTCGTCATTTCATCTGCCTCAGCAAACACCACACGGCCCTCATTCGCCTTAATCAAGAATTTCAGATCATGTTCTTTCTGAGGATAATCCGGCACCGCTTTATCAAATGTCCCAACCAGCTGCTGGAATCGGCTGAGCTCAATACGGCCATTTTTATGAAGTAGATCAGGATGAATCGCGAGCTTGCCGACATCATGAAACACCGAACCAACCAGCGCATGCATTGGTTTTATATCTTTGTTACCAGCATCAATCTCTGCCTGCGTCATGCGTGCCGTCAGCGTGCCCAAACGCTTCACATGAGACCATGTCTCGGGTGAATGTCTATCTGTCAGTGCTAACGTAAACTCCATCGATTTCATCAAAGATGCTGCTTCAGGATTCGCTAACATGTCATTTTCAAACTGTGCAGCGAGCTGTGGCGATGCTTTTCTCACCTCATCCAGCCATTGATGCACATAGCCACGCTTCTGCTCAAATGCCTCTGAAGGATCCACTTGCTGTGCCAATGCATGAACCGCATCCATCGCCTGAGCCTGCAAATCTGCCGCAGGCACACCGCTATCTATGCCAAAACCAGGCATTAGCTGCTGATATTTATCGATAGCTTGCTCAAACTGCATCTATTCCTCCGATTCTAGTGTACCACGCCCAAAACGCCTAAAAGGGTGACATTTTTATGAAATCTAGGGTGACAAAGCGGTTTTAGACGTGTATGCAGAGGTGCAATTTTCAACGAGGACGCGGATGCGTCAGGCAGGGATAAGGAAATTGCCATGAGTCAAGATACCGACAACATTCCACAAGCGCTCACCTTTGACGACGTGCTGCTTCAGCCCGCCGCCTCAAGCGTTCTGCCGCATGAAGCTAATACCCAAACACGCATCACCCAGAATATCACCATCGATATTCCGCTGATCTCAGCGGCCATGGATACGGTGACCGAAAGTGCTATGGCAATTGCGATGGCCCAGCATGGCGGTATCGGCTGCATTCACAAAAACATGAAGCCGGCTCAACAAGCAGACGAAGTACGCCGCGTGAAGAAATTCGAATCTGGTATGGTCATCGAACCAGTCACCATCCAACCCGATGCAACCTTGGCAGAAGCCTATTCGCTGATGGACCAGCATCATATTTCCGGTATTCCGGTCACCGAAAAATCAGGCAAGCTGGTAGGCATTCTAACCAACCGCGATGTGCGTTTCGCGTCTGACCCTAACACACCAGTCAAAGAACTCATGACCAGCGAGAATCTGGTAACAGTAGAAGAAGGCATTGACCGCGAAGAAGCCAAGCGCCTGCTCCACCACCACCGTATCGAGAAATTGTTGGTCGTGAATGATGACTATCATTGTATTGGTCTCATCACGGTAAAAGATATCGAGAAAGCGCAAGCTCACCCGAATGCATCCAAAGATGACCGTGGCCGCCTTCGTGTAGCTGCCGCCGTTGGTGTTGGCGCAGATGGCATTGCCCGCGCGCAAGAATTAGTATCCGCTGAAGTTGATATTCTCATTGTCGATACCGCACATGGTCATTCAGCCGGTGTGCTCCAAGCTGTAAAAGACATTAAAAGCCTTTCTGGCAAAACCGATATTATCGCCGGTAATGTCGCTACCGCTGAAGGTGCAAAAGCACTGATCGCTGCCGGTGCAGACGCCGTTAAAATTGGTATCGGACCCGGATCAATCTGCACCACGCGTATCGTTGCGGGTGTTGGCGTGCCACAACTAACCGCCATTATCGAAGCGGCCAAAGTCTGCCATGACAATGGCGTCCCAATGATTGCTGATGGCGGCATTAAGTATTCAGGCGATATCGCCAAAGCGATTGCCGCAGGTGCTGACACCGTTATGGTTGGCTCGCTGCTGGCAGGTACCGAAGAAAGCCCAGGCGATGTGGTGCTGTTCCAAGGCCGCTCTTATAAATCATACCGTGGCATGGGTTCAGTCGGCGCAATGGCGCGCGGCTCAGCCGATCGTTACTTCCAGCAAGAAGTGGTCGATGCATTAAAGCTCGTCCCAGAAGGCGTCGAAGGGCGTGTGCCTTACAAAGGCAATGCAGCCGATGTCATTCACCAACTGGTCGGCGGGCTCAAAGCCGCCATGGGCTACACTGGCAATGCCGATATTGCTACTATGCAGAAAAACACCAAGATGGTTCGTATCACCAATGCTGGCCTTCGCGAAAGCCACGCGCATGATATTACCATCACCCGTGAAGCACCAAATTATCGCGCCAGCTCATAAGTGTTTTGAGCCGCTTAAAATTTATTATTTTCGTGCTTTACTAACGCCCCAATCAGGACCATATTGCGGCCTGCAAACGCATAGCCAGTAACGGATAACCGAGAGAGAATTATGCGCCAAGAATCACGCATTTCGGCGGCCATTGAAATATTAGAACTCATCCACGAAAAATGGGCTGAGAATTCTATGGCACCTGCTGACGCCATCCTGTCAGATTATTTCCGCCAGCGCCGCTATATGGGTAGCAAAGACCGCGCCTTCGTCTCCGAGATGATTTATTTCATCTTGCGATTTGGCGGGTCACTCGAATGGTGGCTGGAACAAGCCGAAGCCCGTAACAACCCTCGCCAGATTGTCATTGCAGCATTGGTGCTGCACTATCGCTACACGCGCGATTTGATGAATGAAATGTTCTCCGGTAACGAGCATGCGCCCCCTACCCTGAATAATTCTGAATTCCGCAT
This sequence comes from Rickettsiales bacterium, assembly GCA_022763105.1. GTDB lineage: Bacteria > Pseudomonadota > Alphaproteobacteria > Rickettsiales > UBA3002 > JALEGK01. The sequence continues at coordinate 30,548 of JALEGK010000056.1, forward strand.
GATCGATTTCTTCAGCGAGCATCAACTCATGCATGAAGCCATGCCAACATGGGCCAAACACAATATCGCCGATTGGCATGCCCCCATGCTCAAGCGCGCATTCGGCCAAGAAGTGGCTGAACAGATTTCTGCCCTCAACAAGGAAGCAACGCTTGATTTACGCGTCAACACCATCAAATGTCCAGAGCGTAGCGACCTGATCATGGCGCTCGACAAATACCGCTTCTACGGCTCACCTACGCCGCATTCTCCGCTCGGTGTACGCTTAAACAAGCGCGAGCCTGTTTTCACAACCGATGCATTTAAAAACGGTTGGTTTGAAGTACAAGATGAAGGTTCGCAAATTGTTGCACAGCTCGTCGATGCAGAGCCAAGCCAGAAAGTCATCGATTTTTGTGCCGGTGCAGGTGGCAAAACACTCGCCATCGCAGCCACCATGAAAAATAAGGGCAATGTGCTGGCATGGGATACGGATGAAAAACGCCTCAATCAAATCCAAAAACGCGCCAGCCGCGCAGGCGTTGAGAACATCCTTTTACATGTGCTTCAGGACGAAGATGACAAGGTGTTGCGCCATCATCAAGACTCTGCCGATTGGGTGCTAACCGACGTTCCTTGCAGCGGAAGTGGCACTTGGAGACGAAATCCTGACCTAAAATGGCGTTTTTCTCGCTCAGATTTGAAACATGTACTTGAAAAACAGAAAAATATCCTTAATTCTGCGGCGCGGCTTGTGAAGCCGCAAGGTCGGTTGGTTTACGCGACATGCTCAGTCTTCGAAGAAGAGAACGAAGACCAGATTGAGAAGTTTCTTGTGGACCATCCCGATTTCAGAGTTGAGCGTCCCGCCCAGTTATGGAATAAGCTTACAACTTATAGGGACGGTATCGGGTTGTATATTCGGCTCACGCCACATAAAGATGGCACAGACGGCTTTTTTGCTGTTATAATTAAACGGTTGTAAAACAAATAGAGTAGGACAGCATGAGCAGTTATAAACGGAAGAAAAATATTTCTTTTACTCGTCTACTGCAAACCACGTTTAAGCGCCTCTTCTGCCACCGAAATATCATTATTATTTCGGAACATAAGACAGAGCATGTGCCAATTGGCATTGGCATGCAATCGCTGGTTATTCTTGGATTTATGGGCTTGGTGATCTGGTTCTCCTATTCAACCGGTAACTACATGGCCGCACAGTCAGTGCTGAAAGAAAAAGAACGCAAGATTGCTTCTACCAATCTGGAAAACCGCCGCATTGAGAGCGAATTCTCGCTTCTAAAGCGCGACCTGATCAAGCTGATCGATGAAGATGCTGAAAACCTTAGCGATTACAGCAAGTTCGTTATCGAGCAATATAAGAATGACGAGACCGGAAAAGACGGTCAGCCTGAGATTAACATCTCTAAAGTCAATACGTTAAACCACGGCGTAGTGTTAGAGCGCATCGCTTTCCTTGAGCAAAAAGTAGAAGCCATGAAACAAGATCATGTGCGCCTGATTGACTCGATTCGCGATGCCACCAAGAGTAAAATCGAAGAGCTGGAAGAAATCATCAACGTGACCGGCTTGAACTCTAAGAAGCTTGAAAAAGCGGCAATCAAGCGCGCTGAGAAGAATTTCGCTATCAACAGCGTGGGTAGTGACGAACCGCAAGGTGGTCCGTTTGATCCCGTTTCTCGCGACATCCTGATGGAATATGATGAGAGCCTGTATAACGATCTTAAGCGCATGATGGTTTTGGATGAAATCATCGAAGAAATGCCGCTTTCTAAACCAATGCGCAGCGCACGTATCACCAGCCGTTTTGGTATGCGTATGGACCCATTCAAGCGCCGTTTAGCGCGTCATGCTGGCATCGATTTCGCTGGTCCTTACGGCTCTAAAATTTACAGCACTGCAGCTGGCGTCGTCCGCAAAGCAGGGCGCCGTGGGGCTTACGGCCTGTCCGTTGAAGTTGATCACGGCAACAATATCTCAACCCTATACGGTCACATGAGCAAACTGAAGGTGAAGCCGGGTCAACGCATCAAGCGTGGACAAGTGGTTGGTTTGCAAGGAAATACTGGACGCAGCACCGGTTCTCATCTACACTATGAGGTGCGCTATTTTGGAAAAACTGTAGACCCTAGTGACTTTTTGAAAGCAGGTGAATATGTTCGGTCGTCGAAAAAAAACTAATAACACGGAATTAACCGCATCCGCTGCGACCAATGCGATTAAGCGCAGCCCGCCCTCTGTTATTTCTTCAGACATGAATATTCTGGGCCATATCATCAGCGATGGCCTGATTGATATCAATGGCCGCGTTGAAGGTAACGTAAAATGTAAGGTCATTACCTTGCGCGAGAATGGCCGCGTTATGGGTGATCTGATTGCCGATGTGGTTCAGATCTACGGCGAAGTAGAAGGCTTGGTCAAAGCAAAAGATGTAAGCCTGTTTGAGACCGCTCGTGTAACCGGCACCATCATGCACGAATCACTATCGATTGAAGATGGCGCATTCGTTGATGGTAAATTCAAACGTACTGATCGTGTCTTCCTGGAAGACGAAGCAGCGTTTGAACCTGTCGATGATGAAGACCGCTACGATTACGACATCGAAGAGGATAATGACGAAAGCGTCATGGACAATATCCGCCTCATCAGCGGCTAATCTGTATAGACTCTCTATTAAAGAAGCAGGAAGCTTGCCATCCCCAGGAAGGCAAAGAACCCGACGATATCTGTTACCGTCGTAAGGAATACGCTGGATGATACCGCAGGATCAATATTCAAGCGGTTCAGTACAATCGGAATCAGCGCACCACTTAAACCCGCAATCATGAGGGTGACGATAGTGGCAATGCCAAACACGCCAGCTAACCATAGATCATGATATAGCAGATACGCACCGCCAGCCATAATCGCGGCAAGCGCCAATCCATTGATCAGTCCAACCAGCAACTCCTTGCGCATGACCGCAAACGAGTTCGATGATTTCAACTGCTTCGTCGCCAATGCGCGCACTGCAACCGTGACAGACTGCGTTCCCGCATTACCACCCATCGATGCAACAATCGGCATCAACACAGCTAACACGACCAATTGTTCAATCGTTTGCTCAAACATACCAATGACTATCGATGCAGCCACAGCGGTCAACAAATTGATAAACAGCCAAGGAAAACGCTGCTTCACAGTAGAAGATAAATCCATCTGCAAATCCTGACTCTTCACACCACCAGCGCGCAGATAATCTTCTTCTTCCTCTTCCTTGATCACGTGGACAACATCATCCACCGTAATCGTACCTACCAATCGCCCTTCCGAATTCACCACGGGTGTTTCTACCAACCCGTACTTACGGAATTTGTGGGCAACGTCCTCCTGATCCATCTCAGTATCTACTTCGTAGGTCTCAGGCGACATAATATCGGCGACTTTGACGGCGCGCTTCGCATGCATCATCTTGCTAAGCTGCACACGGCCCACTGGGCGGAACTTAGGATCGGTTACATAGACGACATAGAAATTTTCAGGCAAATCGTCGCGCTGACGCATATGATCGATAATATCACCCACCGTCCAGAACTCTGGCACACAGAGTAGCTTCTTGGTCATCAATCGACCAGCAGACTCCTCTGGGTAAGATAGACCTTCCTGAATCTCTCCACGTAGAACATCATCAACTTGTTCCAGAAGCGTTGCCTGATTCTCCTCAGACAATTCCTCCATGACATGAATCGCATCATCGGTCTCTAACTGGCCTAGCGCTTCCGCGCATTTCTCTGGCCCCAGAATCTCCATGACGTCTTCTGCCGCATCCGCGGTCAGCTCGGGCAGAATGTCACTATCGAAACAATCCGAGAGCATGTCGGTCGCCAATTGACGGCCACTCTCATCAAGTGAGTTGAAGAGTTCTGCCTTATCAGCAGCATGCAGATCAGCAATCAGTGTTTGGGCGGTATCAACATCTTCCGCATCAATCGCGGCGCGCAAATCCTTCAGGCGCTCATCACTCTCATCAATTGGTACGGCAGATTGGATGCTTTCAGCATCGATTTCTAGGGCTGGTTCTTGAGCTTGTGTCGTCATATCTCTCACCTCCCTAATGTGTGTGATTGGTGCGGTCGAGAAGACTTGAACTTCCACCCGGTTGCCCGGACAACGACCTCAACGTTGCGCGTCTACCATTCCGCCACGACCGCATCCATGAATGATCAGAAGCTATACTGACAACCGCTTTGAGGTGCAATGATTTTTTACTTAGCCAGGCGACTTGTCGCCACCTTTACCAGCAGTCACTCCAAGTGCTTCGGCTTGCGCATTAACACTATCGCGTAAATCTTTGAATTGCTGGCTACCGGTCACTTCAACAACAAACCCTTTATCAGGCCCACGAAGTGCAGCACTCTCTCTTCGATATCCATGCCATAGAATTTTAGCGCCATTGTTGAATTCAATCTTGATGCCGCCCACTTTTTCGGGCGCGTCTCCTTGATGGAAAGAGGCAAAACCATACCCTGCATCATGCCCGGTCTGTTGAGCCGCGCTGGTGCGAATCTCATCCATCAATCTCGGAATTTCTGGGGCATATTCAGCTCCAAGCCTGGTCGTGGGGTTGATGCTGACACTGGGACCATTGGGTATCGTTGATACAATTTCAAAGTTTTTAACCGATACGCCATCACAATTCGCAATAAATTGCGCGGCCTCAATAGCTTTTCCCACTGGCACATCATTGGTATAAAGCCCATATTCTTGCCCAGAATAGCCATCTTTGAGTAGCACCATCGCACTATTATCATCCATGCGCGCTTTGGTATCAATACGCCTCGGATTCACCCCCAGAAGCTCTTCTGGTTTGGGCCACCCTTCTCGCTCTCTCAACGTTTCATAGGCGCCAAATAAGCGATTCAGCAGGCGAACGCCTTCTTTATGTTCAGTAGACATTTTCTCTCTCCATGCCTACAAGGTAACTGGAAAACCTAAAGAAAGGCTTAAACGCGCGTGAATTCAGCCAAGCTAGCATCGGTAGAGTGGAAAATCAGTGAAACACCAGTCATGTACGACGATGCTTTGCAGACCATGCAAGCGCGCGTAGCTGATATCCACGAGCACAAAGCACGCGAGCAGATCTGGTTACTTGAGCACCCGCCGCTTTATTCCGCCGGCACCAGCGCCAAGCCTGACGATCTGGTTGATGCCGACCGGTTCCCCGTCTATGAAACAGGGCGCGGTGGGCAATATACCTATCATGGCCCAGGCCAGCGCGTCGGCTATGTCATGTTAGATTTAAAAGCACGTGCAGAAGCCGCAGGCGCGCAACCTGACATCCGCCAATTTGTCAAACAGCTCGAAGGATGGATTATCGCTACGCTAGCCGCATTTGATATCAAAGGTGAGCTGCGAGATGATCGCATCGGCGTGTGGGTACAAACCGGCAATAGCGAGAAGAAAATTGCAGCACTCGGTATTCGCGTGAAGCATTGGGTTACCTGCCACGGTATCGCCATCAATATCTGCCCAGACCTCTCACATTTTACTGGCATCGTACCGTGCGGCATCAAAGAATATGGCGTCACATCACTGCATGATCTGGGAGTAGAGGCTAGCTTTGAAGAGGTAGATGCCGTGCTAAAACAAGAATTTGAGAATTTCTTCCCCACGCCTTAAGCCGTATCTCTGCGCTCAAATCCGTCCATAGACAAATCAGCGTCCACTTCAGTCTGCTCGATCTGTAGCACCTTGGCAGGCAGAGGGCCAGACGCACAACGCTTTAGCATTTCATCTAGCTGTTCTTGCGTTCCTTGGAAAAGGGCTTCCACTGTGCCATCCATGCGATTGCGCACCCAGCCAACCAGTCCTACCTTCTTGGCATTGCCAGCCGCCCATGCGCGATAACCCACGCCTTGCACACGCCCATGAATGATCACATGCAGCGCTATCACTTCTTGGGGCATTAAGCGCTCTCGGCTTTTTCAGCTAATGGCTCAAACTCGATCAACAGCTCATCGGCCGCGACACTCACCGGCACATTCACATGTACCTTAGAAACCACAGCATCATTATCGGCAGTGATAATATTTTCCATCTTCATGGCTTCTACCACCAGCAATGGATCGCCAGCGCGCACCTCATCGCCTTCCTTAACGTGAAGCTTAGAAATAAGCCCCGCAATCGGCGCACGTAATTCTGCATCCGATGAAGTATCTTCAAGCTCTGGCATATATTGGGCAAGCTCAGCGACAATCGGTGAGCGCACCACTGCGCGCACATCATATCCGGCAAAACTCATCTGGTAGCCTTCTGGCAGCGGCATCACACGCACACTTACTGGCAAGCCATTCACACTGCCTTGGAACAGACGACGTCCCAAACGCCACGAGCTACGAATCACAATCAGACCACCATCAAAACCAATGTCATAGCCATGTTCTTTCTTGCGCGCATAGACCGGATAATTATTACCCGCAATATTCACCACCCAACGCTGACCAATCGCCTTCTCGCGACCCGGCAACTGACCAGAAATTTTCGCCGAACGCTCAATGTCGCGCAAGTAACAGAAGACTGCCACCGCCATACAGACACGCTTGGCTTCTGAATCAAGCTCCGCACCGATGAAACCAGCTGGATATTCCTGCTCGATAAAGTTGGTCGAGATATCGCCTTTTCTGAAGCGCTCATGCGCCAGTACCGCCTCAAGGAAACTGATGTTATGGGCAATACCACGAATGATCGTCTCAGATAACGCCGCACGCATCGCGTCAATCGCCTGATCACGGGTGGCCGCGTGGGTGCAGACCTTCGCAATCATCGGATCGTAGAACATGCTGACTTCACCACCTTCATAGATACCGGTATCAACAATCAGCTTATTCTTAATCTCAGGCTCTTGGTAACGCAGAATACGACCAGTCGATGGCAAGAAACCACGCGATGGATCTTCCGCATAGACGCGAGACTCAAACGCCCAGCCATTGAAGGTCACATCTTCTTGAGCAATCTCTAACTTCTCTCCATGAGCAATACGGAACATCTGCTCTACCAGATCGATATCGGTAATCAGCTCGGTGACACGATGCTCTACTTGCAGACGTGTATTCATCTCAAGGAAGTAGAATTCACCTTTCTGATCAACGATGAATTCAACGGTTCCGGCCGATACATAACCCACCTCTTTTGCCAACGCGACAGATTGCTCGGACATCTCAGCGCGGCGTTCTTCGGTCAGGAACATACTTGGCGCTTCTTCAATCACCTTTTGGTGGCGACGCTGAATCGAACATTCGCGTTCACCCAACGAAATCACATTGCCATGAGAATCCGCAAGCACTTGAATTTCGATATGGCGTGGGTTTTCAAAAAACTTCTCAATAAAGACGCGCGCATCGCCAAAGCTAGACTTGGCTTCACTTGCGGCACGTTCCATACCTTCTAGTAGCTCGGCTTCCGAATGCGCCACGCGCATCCCCTTACCACCACCACCAGCAGCAGCCTTAATCATCACCGGATAACCAATATCATTGGCGATCTTTTTAGCTTGCTCGGCTTCCGACACCGCATCGAGCACGCCCGGCACCGTATTCACACCAGCGGCTTGCGCAATCTTCTTAGATTCAATCTTATCACCCATCTTCTGGATGGCATCTGGCTTTGGGCCAACCCATGCCACGCCCATATCGGTCACGGCACGGCAGAATGCTTCATTCTCAGATAGGAAACCATAACCCGGATGCACGCATTGCGCACCGCTCTGATCAATCGCAGATAGGAGTTCATCAACGTTCAGATAACTCTCAGCCGCAGGAGACGGGCCGACATAGATCGCCTCATCCGCATGCTTGACATGTAACGCGTTGGTATCTGCCTCGGAATATACGGCAATCGTACGCATACCCAGCTTTTTGGCCGTATCCATGATACGGATGGCAATCTCTCCACGATTCGCGACTAACACACTGTCAAACATAGATTTTCCTCTGTTATTAAACACAGACGCAAGATGCGGTCGACCTTCATAGCATCAACCGGTCACACTGACAAGCCGTAGCTAGAGAATAATGCGCCCAAACATCGATATTTACTAAGAAATGAATGATTTACCGGGCATTTCGTGGCATGATAACTCAAATAAAAAAACTCTGGTTACATGAAAAAACGCTATCTTTCTGTTGGTTTATCAACCGCTTTACTGGCAACTCATGCCATCGCGGCGCAGCCTCTAGCCCCTAATTTCGAATTTGGCGACCTCATCAATGAGGGCACATTCGGGCTGGTGAAAACCAATCGCCGCTACGCCGAAATCATGTTTGATCGGCAAGATTACGTCACCGACAAATCACTGCGCCTACTGCAAGCCAGAAAGAACAAAAAGCTCGACAACCAATCGCTTTATTTAGGTGGCCGCTTCATCGGCCAAACCATGTATGAAGACACCAACATCGCGGGCAAATTCCCGATCATCTCACGATTCCCAGACCAGCACACTGCCGGAGAATCAGGTACAGAATCCGTCATTAGCGATGCCTCTTTCCAAGTCACCTTGCTGCCCACCTCATGGCTAAGTGGTTTTTTGCAAGGTGAATACACGGAAGTCGAATACCCAGGACAAGATGATTTCCAAATCCGCAAATATTACGTCACCATCGGTGATTTATCGGAATTTCCGGTCTATGCATCTTTTGGCCGTAAAACGGTAGCCTTTGGTGACTTCACCAGCTACGCCCCATTCACCCACAATCTCAGCTCGCACTATTTCTGGTCACAAACCGACGACCCGCATTTTGAGCTTGGCTACTATGATTATGGCATCCATGCCGTTGCCAGCCTAATCCCAAGCGGACGTGGCAACCGAGTCATCAACACCAAAACCGATGATGGTTTTGACAATTTCGCCTTCAATGTCACCTACAGCTTCTCGCCACAAAAGAATGTCGAGATCGTCGGTGGCGCGGGCTATTTACACTCTACCATCTATGACAGCACATTAGCGCACCACCCACCCGGGCGTGGCGCTCTTGATACTGGCCGAAACGCTGCCTTTAACATCCATGGTAAAGTGTTATGGGAACAATTGCAGGCGACGTTTGAATATACCGAAACTTTCCATGAATGGCCGGCAACCGCTTGGCCCGTCTCTGCCCTGACCCTGCAAGCGCGTTATCTCGATGATATAGCCAATTTGCCCGTTATCTATTCGCTCATGTTCAGCCGTGGCGAACAAGGCGATAACGGCACCGAATGGGAGCATATGAAACAAACCGTACTAGGCTTCGAAATCCAACCGCTCAACAATATGACGGTGGGGCTGGAATACCAATATAACCTGGGTTTTGTGCCGCTTATTCTACCAACCATTACCGGTGATCGCGACGTTGAGTCACACAGCGTCATATTGGGGACACAGCTTACATTCTAATCGTTTTGGAATGGTGGGCCTGGGTGGACTTGAACCACCGACCTCACGCTTATCAGGCGTGCGCTCTAACCACCTGAGCTACAGGCCCCAACAAAGGGAATGCAGGTTTTAAAAGCCTGTTCACCAAATGTCAATGCCAATTCTGATATTGCTAGGATGAGGTGCCCTATGGCTCCATCGTCACGCGATTTCGGCCATCTTGCTTAGATTTATAAAGCGCATCATCGGCCCGCTTTACAAAGGTTTTAGGGTCATCTGAATCCAGTTTGAAACAAGCCACACCAATCGATACCGTGATCTGACCATAATTCTCGCCCGTATCACGACGCTTTAGCTCTTTTGATGCGATGTTTTTACGCACAGCCTCAGCCGCCGCAGTCGCACCAACCAATGGCGTCTCTGGCAGCAATACAGAGAATTCTTCACCACCATAGCGCGCGACAATATCGCTACCTTTTAGTGAGTCTTTGAGCGCCTTAGCGACAATCTTCAACACCTGATCGCCAATCTGGTGACCATAGGTATCATTGAATTTCTTAAAGTGATCGATATCGATCATCATAATGCTAAGCGGCTGGTTCGTATCTTTAGATTCTTCCGCCAATGACGCAATACGTTTATCGAGCGCCTTACGGTTAAATAAACCAGTCAGGAAGTCTTGCTCAGACTCCTTCTTCGCCATATCCAGCTTCTCTTTAAGCTGGTCAATCTCTTGGCGCGATTCTTCCAGCTTAGAGCTCAGATTAGAGCTACCATCTTTCAACGATGTCGCACTATCCACCAACTGCTTAATAAGCGTGTTCACATCGCCAGCAGCGCTTCCATCAAGTGCATCTAAACTAGCAGACATTTCTTTTTCCGCCGAAGCCGCATCACCGCTAAAGCTCTGAATCGCTTGCAAAGCCGCGTTTAACATAGCCTGAACATCATCGGTTGCCTGCTCAACCATGTCATTGGATTGAGTCGCAATATGCTCAAAATGCAAATGATCATTAAGGGCTTCAGAGAAAGGCTTCTTCGTCTCAATCTGTGCATCAATTTCTTTGGTCAAAGATGGATTGCCCTTAGAGACATACTCATACCACACAGCAAAATTGCGTGGAATGGCAGCGATATTGTGCTCACCCATAAGGGTAAGCGCCTCTTCTGCATACTTTTTTGCTTGCTCCACATTCGTGGTTGATGCAGCCGACTTATTCATTCTCGCCCTTTCACAAAGCCTAAACCATGCCGTATTCTACAGCACGCAATGTTAATAAAAGATTGATTTCACTTTTGAAAGTGAAATTTTTATGCAACCGTTAATCATTCTCAAGGATTAGGATTAAGTGACTGTTTCTAAGAAAAAGTATCATGGCGTCTATGTGGATGACGACATCCCTGCATTCATGCAGACAGGCCCTAATCGGCTATCGATGAAGAAAGCCGATAAAAATGGGCTGTTAGCTTCATCAGAATATACCCTACCCATCAACATCAACCCTTCTGAGCACAGAAAGAAACGTCCAGCTTCAACTGATCCCACCCCTCCCAAGGCAGAGCCTTCGGCACTGTGGAATCAGGGGTTTATGCTGAGCATGATCGCCATGCTGGTACTGGTGAATGGACTGTTATACGTTATTTTCAGCGGAGTGCTCGGCGAGATGAAAACCGTGCGCCTAACACTCACCTCTACCAAGCAGGAAGTGCATCAGATCGAGCCGATAGAAGAGCGTATCCTGACATTCAGAGACATGAACGACCAATTCAAAAAAGAGTATGAAGACCGCCGCCGCGAAGAGCTAGTCCGTGCTCGCCGTATCCTGCCGTTTGATGAGAACGGCAAACCAATTCTTGTTCAGCCATGATTACAATCTGCGGATTCTTAGATTCTGTTGCGGATGATATCGCGCGATATCTTGAACAGAGCCTCGGGATTGAGAGCAATAGCATCACGGTCTTATCTGACATTGCCCCACAAGACGGCCTGAATATCATCGCCTCTGATAAGCTAGAGCAGCCGTGCCATTCAGCTTCCGCAAAGTGCCTGTATATAGGCAGCAAGACGGTAGCAATCGAACAGCAAGCCAAATCATACGCCCTGCATGAACCATTGCCGATCAAACTACCCGTCATCAAAGATCATATTCGCCGATGGCTGGAAGAAAACGCAAAAGCCATCACGCTCATTGATTCGCTGAAATATGCCCCAATTTCTAAAACGATCATCGATAGCTCGGGCAAGGCGCTTTGCTTCCTAACCGAAAAAGAAGCCGAGCTATTACTGTTTCTGCGTGAGCATGCCGGTGAGTTTTTTGACAAAGACACCCTGCTCAAGCAAGTCTGGGGCTATCAATCCATCGACACACATACATTAGAAACGCACATCTATCGCCTGCGTAGCAAGCTGAGCGAACTGTTACCTGAAAACAAGGGTTTGACGACCTCAGACAATGGTTATTCCTTCACTTTATAGAAAGGCTTTGGAACCATTCCTCTTTCGCGTTATAAAGAACCCATGTTACGCGTGAATAGTTACTCTCTGCTTGTTGCAGTGACGATTGCTGCCTTTTCGCTCTCCGCTAAAGCGCAGCAGCTTGTCTCTAACCATGACGCTTGGCGTGTATTTACCATCGTGCAAAACGGTAAAAAGGAATGCTATTTAGCATCACTCCCAACCAAGAAACGTGGTAATTACACCAAACGTGGTGAGCCGTATCTGCTCGTTACCCACAAGACCGGTACCACAGACGAAGTCAGCGTATCATCAGGCTACCCATACAAAGATAAAAGCGAAGTCACCATGACCTTCGGTAAAGACAATTACGAGCTATTCACTAAAGGTGAGTTGGCATGGGCGTATGATACCAAAGCCGATAAGCAATTGGTGAAAGAGATGATGCAAGGCGCGACCTTAAAAGTACGCGGCACATCGCGTAAAGGCACTTACTCAGAAGATAGCTATTCGCTGAAAGGCTTTACTGCGGCCCACCGAAAGATGAAGCAAACCTGCAAATAATCTTGATTTTTCAAACTTTTTCGCTATGTTTCGCAGCCCTTTTAGGAAAGCGAGAACATGAGTGAGTCTTTAGTCTTAAAACAGGCCGAACAGGCTGAACCAACCGGCACCATTGGTGAACGGCTGAATCTTATTGGCCTCACCCAAGAAGAAGTCTCTTTGCGACTAGAAATGGTTGGCATCAAACGCTTCCGCGCCAAGCAACTATGGCATTGGCTTTATAAACGCGGCGCCTCGTCATTTGATGAAATGGACAATATCGCCAAAGACCACCTGCGCACCATTGCCGATCACTTTATGATTGAGCGTGCGGACCATGTCGAAGATTTGCTATCGGAAGACGGTACGCGCAAATGGCTGTTCCAATTCTCTGATACCAACAAAGTCGAAACCGTTCTCATTCCAGAAGGCCGTCGCGGCACGCTATGTATCTCTAGCCAGGTCGGGTGCACCCTATCCTGCACCTTCTGCCATACGGGCACACAGCGCCTAGTGCGCAATCTGACTGCCGGTGAGATCGTCGGCCAAGTGCTCGCATCATGCGATGCGTTAGGCCAATGGCCAACCACCGATGAATCAAAGCGCAAAATCACCAATATCGTCTTTATGGGTATGGGCGAGCCGCTATTTAATTATGAACACGTCAAGAAAGCCTGCGAGATCATGCTCGATGATAAGGGGCTGTATCTCTCACGACGTAAGGTCACCATCTCGACTTCAGGTGTCGTACCAAAAATTTACCAGATGGCCGATGAGCTAGGCGTAAACCTCGCAATCTCGCTTCATGCCGTTAACGACGAGCTACGTAACGAGATTGTTCCCATCAACCGCAAATACCCGCTCGCCGAGCTGATAGAATCACTGCATTACTATCACGAAAAGCACCCAACCCGCTCAATCCTGATTGAGTATGTCATGCTTGACGGCGTCAATGACTCACTCGAAGAAGCGCATCAAATGGCGAAGCTGCTCAAAGGACTGCCAGTTAAGATCAATCTCATCCCATTTAACCCATGGCCCGGGTCACCCTACACATGCTCATCAGGCAACCGCATCTATAAATTTGCAGGCGTCTTACAAGACTACAAACTACCCGCCCCAATCCGCACACCACGCGGACAGGATATTCTGGCCGCTTGCGGTCAGCTCAAATCAGATAGTGAGTTAAAGAAGGGTCAGAAGGTAAAGCTAAACTAGCTTACTCCACACCACGCTGATCAAGACCATCTTCAAATTCTGATGGCTTAAACCGAAGCACCAACTCACGGTGGCCTTCCTTGGCAATGCGCACATTCGCATTTTTGGTCTGATCAAACATAATCGCGCTGACATTGTATTTACCCGGAGCCAATTTGGCATAGAAGAACGGGCCTTCAATCTCATCCTCAATCACGATAGCACCCGATGCATCCTTGATCGTCATGGTCGCTTCGCTAACATAATGCCCAGTCGTCAGCGCCACGCGGATCTGCAGATTATAATTAGGCTTCTGAGTCGCAAGCATCCCCTGCTCTTCCGAACCGACACCACCACTAATATAGGTCACACCTTCCGGTGTGGTTTTCTCAGAAATCAGGCTAAATTCTGCATGACCATCAGAAATCACCAATTGGCCGAGCATCACTGCACAAGCAGCAAGCGATAACATACGAATCATCATGCCCAAAATTTACCGCAAATAGCGCGTAAAAGCAAAAGAGAGTTGAGCCAACCTAATAGGGAACATTGATGCACCCAAGACAGCAAGCTGCACGGGAGGTGCGTGCGCAGCTTACCATGCCTATTCAAAACCCTTTTTGCCTACAGCAAAAAAGAGGAGTGCATCAACGTATTCGAGTATTGGAGAAGGGAGAGCACGCCAGATAGCATGCGCCCCTTATCCAAAAGATAGATTAGCTGCCAGTCATGGCAGAAGGCTCATCGCCTCCTTCGCCGCCATCATTGGCTGCTGCAGCCTCTGATGCTTCAATCGCTGGTTGGCGTTGCGCCTCCAGCTCAGCATCTCTGGCTTTAGCAATTTTCTTCATGCGATTAATTGCCGCACCGGTACCAGCCGGAATCAGACGACCCACAATCACATTTTCTTTCAGGCCTTGCAGATCGTCACGCTTACCGCCAACTGCTGCTTCGGTCAGGACACGCGTGGTCTCCTGGAACGATGCTGCCGAGATAAACGAACGGGTCTGCAGGCTCGCCTTGGTGATACCTTGCAGTACTGGCAGACCCTCTGCCAATTGCAGGCCTTCACGGGCTGCTTTATCATTCACATGAGTGAATTCTTCACGGTCAACAATCTCACCAGCCAAGAAGGTGGTTTCACCTGGGGCTGAGATCTCGATCTTCTGCAACATCTGGCGGACAATCACTTCGATGTGCTTGTCGTTAATGCCTACACCTTGCAGACGATAAACCGCTTGTACTTCGTTCACCATGTAGTTAGCCAAGGCCTCTACACCCATCACGCGCAGAATATCGTGCGGCACTGGGTTACCATCCATCAGCAAGTCACCTTTCTCAACGAAGTCACCTTCGTTCACATCGATGTGCTTACCCTTCGGAATCATGTATTCCACTGGCTCTTGATCAGCGTCTTGCGGACGAACAATCACACGGCGCTTGGTCTTATAGTCTTTACCAAACTCAACCGTACCCTCAACTTCACTGATAATCGCGTGATCTTTTGGCTTACGTGCTTCAAACAGCTCAGCCACACGCGGCAGACCACCGGTAATATCGCGTGTCTTCGAAGATTCGCGAGGAATACGTGCCAGTACGTCACCCGCATGCACTTCCTTGCCATCTTCAACGTTCAAAATCGCGTCCACTGGCAGGAAGTAACGAGCTTCCAGACCATTCGCCAAGGTAATAATCTCGTCTTTCTCGTCACGCAATGCGATACGAGGCTTCAGATCAGCACCTTTAGCTTGTTGACGCCAGTCAGTGATTACCTTGTTTGAAATACCGGTAGACTCGTCGGTTACTTCACGCAGTGAGGTACCTTCTACCAAGTCGCGGTAACGGGCAATACCGTTACGCTCGGTAATGATCGGAATCGTATAGGGATCCCACTCAACGATCTTATCACCAGCTTTCACCTTGGTGCCCAACTCAACGGTCAGACGTGAACCATAAGGAATCTTGTGACGCGCACGCTCACGACCATCTTCATCACGAAGCACCATCTCGCAAGAGCGGCTCATCACCACTGGGCGACCCTTAGAGTCCTTCACGATGTTTTTGGTAGAAAGCTCAACCGTTGCATCATGCGATGCTTCAATGCTTGATTGCTCTGCACCACGCTGTGCCGCACCACCAATGTGGAACGTACGCATGGTTAGCTGAGTACCAGGCTCACCAATCGATTGTGCTGCAATAACACCAACCGCTTCACCCATATTCACTGGGGTACCGCGAGCAAGATCACGACCATAACACTGGGCACAGATGCCGCCTTCAGTCTGACAAGTCAGCGGAGAACGCATCAGCACAGATTCAACACCCGCCTCATCGATTAGCTCAACCAGCACTTCGTCAATCAGACCGCCAGCCTTCACAATCACGTCACCCGTGTTTGGATGCTTGATTTCGCGAACAGACGTACGACCCAGAATCTTATCAGCCAGAGGTACAACTACCTCACCACCTTCAATCACTGCCTTAGCAATGATACCTTCTTCCGTACCGCAATCATATTCAGCGATAATACAATCCTGAGATACATCCACCAAACGACGTGTCAGGTAACCAGAGTTCGCGGTTTTAAGCGCGGTATCTGCCAGACCCTTACGAGCACCGTGAGATGAGTTAAAGTATTCAAGTACCGACAGACCTTCTTTAAAGTTCGAAATAATCGGCGTTTCGATAATTTCACCAGAAGGTTTCGCCATCAGACCACGCATACCAGAAAGCTGCTTCATCTGCGCCGCAGAACCACGAGCACCAGAATGCGCCATCATAAAGATCGAGTTCACATCGCGAGCGCTTTTCTTGCCTTCTTCCATACCGACAGAAGAAATCTCAGCACTCATATCCTGTGCTACACGCTCAGTACAGTGAGACCATGCATCGATCACCTTGTTGTATTTCTCACCAGAGGTAATCAGACCATCAGCATATTGCTTCTCGAACTGCTTCACCTCTTTCAAGGTTTCGTTGATATGCTTCTCTTTGGTTGCAGGAACGATCATGTCATCCTTACCAAACGAGATACCCGCAGCAGCCGCGTGCTTGAAGCCCAGCGCCATAATACGGTCAGCAAATAGTACGGTCTTCTTCTGGCCGCAGTGACGATACACCACATCCAGCACCTTACTGATCTCTTTCTTGGTCAATGCTTTATTCACCAAGCTTAGTGAGATATTGCGATCTTTAGGCAAGTGTTGAGCAATCATCATACGGCCAGGGGTGGTTTCCACCACATCCTGAACCAACTCACCTTCAGAATTGATCGACTCAAAGCGCGCACGGATCTTGGTATGCAGGGTAATCACCTTGCTATCCAATGCCATTTGAATCTCATTCATGTTCGCGAATGCTTTGCCTTCATTATCCTGACCATCTGATTCTAGAGACAGATAATACAGACCCAATACCATATCCTGAGACGGTACGATAATCGGCTTACCGTTAGCAGGAGATAGAATGTTGTTGGTAGACATCATGAGTACGCGAGACTCAAGCTGCGCTTCGATAGACAGAGGCACGTGAACAGCCATCTGGTCACCATCAAAGTCCGCGTTGAATGCAGTACAAACAAGTGGGTGCAACTGAATCGCTTTACCTTCGATCAGCATTGGCTCGAATGCCTGAATACCCAAACGGTGCAGCGTAGGCGCACGGTTAAGCAGTACCGGGTGCTCACGAATCACTTCTTCAAGGAAGTCCCACACCTCTGGACGTTCTGCTTCTACCATCTTCTTCGCAGCCTTAATCGTGGTAGCAATACCATACAATTCCAGCTTCGCGTAAATGAACGGCTTAAACAGCTCTAACGCCATTTTCTTAGGCAGACCACACTGGTGCAGTTTCAGCTCAGGACCAACTACGATCACCGAACGACCAGAATAGTCAACACGCTTACCAAGCAGGTTCTGACGGAAACGACCTTGCTTACCTTTCAGCATGTCAGAGAGCGATTTCAGTGGACGCTTGTTGGTACCGGTGATCACACGACCACGACGACCATTATCAAACAGCGCATCCACAGACTCTTGAAGCATACGCTTCTCGTTACGGACAATAATGTCTGGTGCGCGCAGCTCAAGCAGACGCTTCAGACGGTTATTACGGTTAATCACGCGACGATATAGATCGTTCAGATCAGAAGTCGCGAAACGACCACCATCTAGCGGAACAAGCGGACGTAGCTCAGGTGGAATCACCGGAATCACTTCCATAATCATCCACTCAGGACGGTTGCCAGAATCAATGAAATTCTCAACCAGCTTCAGACGCTTCACAAGCTTCTTACGTTTGGCTTCAGACGTGCAGTCTTTCAGATCAACGCGTAGCTCTTCCTGCATCTCTTTCAGATCAAGCACAGACAGAATATCGCGGATTGCCTCAGCACCGATTTTCGCGGTGAAGGTATCGCCATATTCATCCATTGCATCATAATACTGATCTTCGCTAAGTAGCTCGTTTTGCTCAAACGGAGACATGCCCGGATCGGTGATGATGTAATTCTCGAAATACAGAACCTTCTCTAGGCTCTTCAGCGTCATGTCCAACAGCGTACCAATACGAGATGGCAGAGACTTCAGGAACCAGATATGTGCCACAGGAGCCGCAAGCTCAATATGGCCCATACGCTCACGACGCACCTTAGAGGTGGTCACTTCCACGCCACATTTCTCGCAGATAATACCACGATACTTCATGCGCTTATATTTACCGCACAAACATTCATAGTCTTTGATTGGGCCAAAGATGCGTGCACAGAACAGACCATCTCGCTCAGGCTTGAACGTACGATAGTTGATCGTTTCAGGCTTTTTGACTTCACCAAAAGACCAAGAGCGAATCTTCTCAGGTGACGCAATAGAGATCTGAATCTCATCGAATTGCTTCACCGGGTTGACTTGCCCGAACATATTCATGACTTCGTTAGCGGCCATCGTAATCCCCTTGTGTGTTTCTAAGCCTAGGCTTACGCTTCTTTCTCAATCAGCTCTACATTCAAGCAGAGCGAACGCAGTTCTTTTACCATCACGTGGAATGATTCTGGGATACCAGACTCAAATGAGTGGTCTCCGCGAACAATCGACTCGTAGACTTTACTACGACCCGCCACGTCATCCGACTTCACGGTTAGCATCTCTTGTAGCGAGTATGCCGCACCGTAAGCCTGCAGTGCCCAACACTCCATCTCACCGAAGCGCTGACCACCGAACTGGGACTTACCACCCAATGGCTGTTGCGTTACGAGAGAGTATGGACCAATCGAACGTGCGTGAATCTTATCATCGACCAAGTGGTGCAGTTTCAGCATGTAGATGTAACCCACAGTGGTCTTACGATCGAAAACATCACCAGTACGGCCATCAATCAGCTGCACCTGACCAGACGAATCATGACCAGACTGCTCTAACCAGCGGTTAATATCATCCTCATTTGCACCATCAAATACAGGCGTTGCAAACGGAATACCCTTGGTGGTGTTCGCAGCCAGCTCAACCAGATCTTTAGGCTCCATCGCCTTAATCTCTTTCTGGTTTTCTGCTTCTTCATACACTTCTAGCAGTTTGCCACGTAGCTCTTCGACTTTCTCATCGGTCTTATACGCTTTCAGCGCTTCACCGATTTGCTCGCCGATACCTGCAGCAGCCCAACCAAGGTGGGTCTCCAGAATCTGACCTACGTTCATACGAGATGGTACACCCAGCGGGTTCAGTACGATATCAACTGGACGACCGGTCTCTAGGTGAGGCATGTCTTCCACGGCAGTAATACGAGAGATCACACCCTTGTTACCGTGACGGCCCGCCATTTTGTCACCCGGCTGAAGCTTACGCTTCACAGCAACAAAGACTTTCACCATCTTCAGTACGCCCGGCATCAGATCGTCACCGCTTTGTACTTTATCAACCTTCTCTTCGAAGCGCTTATTCAAAGAATCAATCGACTGATCCAGTTGCTTCTTCAGCACCTCGATCTTCTGCATGTCTTTTTCATTCTTCAGAACAAACTGCCACCACAGGCCTTTTGGCTGCTCGTCAAACACAGCTGCATTCAGCTTGCCTGCTTTAAAGCCTTTCGGACCTTTGGTTGCATCTTTACCTTCGAGAATCTCGCGAAGTGAGTTATAGACATAACGCTCAATGATTGCGCGCTCATCATCACGGTCTTTCGCCAGACGGTCGATTTCCAGCTTCTCAATTGCCAGAGCACGTTCATCCTTCTCGATACCACGACGAGAGAAGATCTTCACACCAACAACCGTACCGGTGTTACCCGGAGGCATACGTAGTGAAGAATCACGAACATCAGACGCCTTCTCACCAAAGATCGCACGTAGAAGCTTTTCTTCCGGCGTCATTGGAGATTCAGACTTAGGCGTTACTTTACCAACCAGAATGTCACCCGGATGCACCTGCGCACCTACGTGAACCACACCGATCTCATCGAGTGAGCGCAAACCTTCTTCACCCACATTCGGAATATCACGGGTGATTTCCTCAGGGCCAAGCTTGGTATCACGCGCCATCACTTCAAATTCTTCAATGTGAATAGAGGTAAAGCGATCATCCGATACCAACTTCTCAGAAATCAGGATAGAATCCTCGAAGTTGTAACCATTCCAAGGCATGAACGCGACAAGCACATTCTGACCCAGCGCCAATTCACCAAGATCGGTTGAAGGACCATCCGCGATCACATCGCCTGAAGTTACCTTGTCACCCACCTTCACGATTGGACGTTGGTTAATACAGGTATTCTGGTTAGAACGTTGGAATTTCATCAAGTTGTAGATATCCACACCCGGAGTACCATCATCCGATGGCTCATCACAACGAATCACGATACGCGCTGCATCGACTTGGTCGACGGTACCCGTACGACGTGCCGAAATCGCAGCACCAGAATCTTTCGCTACAACCGATTCCATGCCGGTACCAACAAGCGGCGCATCACTACGCACACAAGGCACGGCCTGGCGTTGCATGTTTGATCCCATCAACGCACGGTTCGCATCATCATTTTCCAAGAACGGAATCAAAGATGCCGCAACCGATACCAACTGCTTAGGCGATACGTCGATATAATCAATCTGGTCTGGCGTTGCCATGGTGAAGTCACCATTGACGCGGCAGCTAATCAGATCTTCAGCAAAACTACCATCTTTGCTCAAAGATGCGTTTGCCTGTGCAATCGTGTATTTGCCTTCTTCAATTGCTGATAGATAAACCGCTTCTTCGGTCACCTTACCGTTCACAACTTTACGGTATGGAGACTCAATGAAGCCGTATTTATTGATACGCGCATAGGTCGCCATCGAGTTAATCAGACCAATATTCGGACCTTCAGGGGTCTCAATCGGACAGATACGACCATAATGCGTTGGGTGTACGTCACGAACCTCAAAGCCCGCACGCTCACGCGTTAGACCACCAGGGCCAAGCGCAGACAGACGACGCTTATGCGTAATCTCTGAAAGCGGGTTGGTTTGGTCCATAAACTGAGATAGCTGAGACGAACCAAAGAATTCGCGAACAGAAGCCGCCAAAGGCTTCGCATTCACCAAGTCATGAGGCATCACCGTGTCGATATCAACCGAGCTCATACGCTCGATAATACCGCGCTCCATGCGAAGCAGACCGATACGGAATTGGTTTTCCATCAACTCGCCCACTGAACGCACACGACGGTTACCCAAATGGTCAATATCATCGGTGTAACCGCGACCATCTTTCAGCTCAACCAGCGTCTTAACGGTGCTCAGGATGTCATCTTTGGTCAGGGTGCGGTGATCTTCTGGATATTCCAGATCGAAACGCGCATTGATTTTCACACGACCAACATCAGACAGATCATAACGATCATCTTCAAAGAACAGTGACTGGAACAACGCATCCGCCGCTTCAGGAGTCGTCGGTTCGCCCGGACGCATCACGCGGTAAATGTCGATCAGCGCATCATCTTTGGTCGCATTCTTGTCAACAGACAGCGTGTTGCGGATATACGCACCAATTTGCTGGTTATCGATAGCAAGAACAGGAATCTCTTTGATACCACCTTCTTCGAAGGTCTTGATCATATCCTCAGTGATCTCATCGCATGCTTCTGCAAAGATCTCACCGGTTTTACCGTCAACCATGTCACGAGCAAGATACTTACCCAGCAACTCATCTTGAGAAATCACGATGTCTTTCAGACCGGCCTCTTCAAGCTTCTTCAGAGCGCGTGGGGTTAGCTTCTTATCTGCTTCTGCAACAGACTTACCCGTCTTCGCATCAATCAGATCAGTTGTCAGCTTAACGCCTTTATACATCTCAGGCTTGAACGGAGTTGCCCAACCCTTCTTATGCTTCTTGTAAGGCTGAACCTCATAGAATGCATCAAGGATATCTTGGGTTTCCATGCCCAACGCACGAAGAATCGTAGTAGCAGGCAATTTACGACGGCGGTCGATACGGACATGCACAATGTCTTTCGCATCGAATTCGAAATCCAACCATGAACCACGGTAAGGAATCACACGTGCAGAATACAGATACTTACCAGAACTATGGGTTTTACCACCATCATGATCGAAGAACACGCCCGGAGAGCGGTGCATTTGCGATACGATCACACGCTCGGTACCGTTAATGACGAAGGTACCATTCTCGGTCATGAGCGGAATATCGCCCATATAGACGTCTTGCTCTTTAATATCTTTAATTTCACGAGCACCGGTGTCTTCATCGACAATCCATACAATCAGACGTAGCGTTACGCGGAGAGGGGCTGAAAAATTAATCCCGCGCTGACGGCATTCGTCTACATCATATTTTGGTGTATCGAAATCGTAAGATACAAACTCAAGCGTTGCTGTTTCAGAAAAGTCCTGAATAGGAAAAACAGACTTCATCACCTGATGTAAGCCTGATGCTTTTCTTGTCTCAGCGTCTCTGCTGTATTGCAAGAATTGATCGTAAGAATTCTTCTGAATCTCGATCAGATTTGGCATTGCTGCCGTTGACCCAAGCGATCCGAAACTTTTGCGGATACGTTTACGTGAAGTGAAGCTGTGTGGCTGTTTCGCCGCGGCCTTTGCCATGGTTCCCTCGATACAAAAGAGTTACGGTAATCTAAGCTGCACCGAAGTGCATGCAAGTATCCTGTGTCTAAACGCAAACAAGGGGCACAAGCCTGATCGGCCGGCGCCCTTATCTGCTTATAAACTCAGACTACTTAAGCTCAACGGTAGCGCCTGCTTCAGTGAGTTTCTTCTGGATTTCCTCAGCT
The DNA here is from genome assembly GCA_022763105.1 of Rickettsiales bacterium. GTDB lineage: Bacteria > Pseudomonadota > Alphaproteobacteria > Rickettsiales > UBA3002 > JALEGK01. The sequence goes on from JALEGK010000056.1 coordinate 53,401, forward strand.
TCTTCTTTGGAAACACCTTCTTTCACATCTTTAGGCGCGCCTTCTACCAACTCTTTTGCCTCTTTCAGGCCAAGACCAGTAATCGCACGAATCTCTTTAATCACGTTGATCTTCTTGTCACCAGCAGCTGCTAGAACTACGGTGAACTCAGTCTTCTCTTCTGCAGCGCCTGCATCACCAGCCGCAGCCGCACCAGGTGCAGCAGCAACAGCTACAGGAGCAGCAGCAGAAACGCCCCACTTTTCTTCTAGAAGCTTAGAAAGTTCAGCTGCTTCCAGAACAGTCAGAGCAGACAGATCTTCAACTAATTGCTCTATGTTTGCCATGTTAATTACCCCTCAAATACTAAAATCAAAAATTCAACAATATTAAGCTTGCGCACCATACGCACCAAACACACGCGCCAACTGACCAGCCGGAGCTTGTAATACACCAGCAACACGCGTAGCGGGCGTATTTAGAAGTGCCACAATCTTACCACGTAGCTCATCGAGCGACGGCATTGTAGCCAACTGCTTAATGCCAGCTTGGTCCAGCGTATGCTCGCCAAACGCACCACCTAGCATTACCAGTTTCTCATTGTCCTTCGCAAAAGCCGCAATCACTTTTGCCGCTGCTACTGGATCATCAGAATAAGCCACAGCAGTTGGACCAGAAAACATATCAGCCAAAGGCTCATAGGTTGTGTCTTTGATTGCACGCTTGGTCAGGCGATTCTTGGTCACCTTGAAGCTAGCACCCGCAGCACGAACCTTTGAACGCAACTCAGACATCTCAGCAACCGTCAGGCCCTGATAATGCGTCACGATCACAATTGATGCGCCAGAGAAGATCTCATTTGCACCAGCAACCCATTCAACTTTTTGAGCACGTTCCATGATATGTTACCTCTTAATCTTACGCAGCCAGATCGTTTACATCGACGCGAACACCTGCACCCATGGTGCTAGAGATGGTCGCCTTCTTGATGTAGGCACCTTTGGCACCCGATGGCTTTGCTTTATTCACCGCTTCAATCAGCGCTTTAATGTTCTCTGCAATCTTATCTTCAGCAAATGAGGTCTTACCAACACCTGCGTGAATGATACCTGCTTTTTCTACGCGGAATTCAATGCTACCGCTTTTCGCTTCTTTGATCGCTTTTTCAACATCTGGCGTTACAGTACCCAGCTTAGGGTTTGGCATCAGACCGCGAGGACCAAGAATCTTACCCACACGACCAACAACAGCCATCATGTCAGGCGTTGCGATACAACGGTCAAAATTCATCTCACCCTTCTGAACCAGCTCAGCTAGATCTTCAGCGCCTACGATGTCAGCACCAGCCGCCTTCGCAGCATCCGCTTTCTCGCCGCGAGCGAACACAGCCACGCGAACATCTTTACCCAAACCATTTGGCATGCTCACAGAACCACGAACCATTTGATCAGAGTGACGTGGATCAACACCAAGATTCAGTGCCACATCAACGGTCTCGTCAAATTTGGTCTTCGCATTATCTTTAACGAGCTTCACTGCTTCATCCAGCTTGTATGCTTTGGTTGAATCAATAGACTCGGTTGCAGCCTTTAAACGTTTTGACAGTTTAGCCATGATCTTACTCCACTACCTCAAGACCCATGGAAATGGCAGAACCTTCTACCATGCGCATTGCTGCTTCCACCGTATGGGCATTGAGATCTTGCATTTTTTGCTCAGCAATATCTTTAATTTGTGCGTAGGTAATCTTACCAGCCACAACCTTACCTGCTTCACCAGAACCCTTTTTCAGGTTGATCGCTTTCTTAATATAGAAAGAGACAGGCGGCAGTTTCATTTCAAACGTAAAACTACGGTCTTTATAGACAGAAATAACGACAGGAATCGGAGTGCCCGGCTCTTTATCACCAGTAGCCGCGTTAAACGCCTTACAAAACTCCATAATATTCAAACCGGCCTGACCAAGTGCAGGGCCAACGGGCGGAGAAGGGTTTGCTTTTCCGGCACCGATTTGGAGCTTAATTTGTCCAGTTACTTCTTTTGCCATTTCTTACTCTTTTTTCAATCGTTTTTCCGACTTGCCCCATTTCAGGGAGCGCAAGTTATAACGCAATGCAATCAAAACTCAACCCTTTTCTGGGAAAAAATGCAGTTTTTTATTGACCCAGAATTAAAGCTTTGTTTTTCAACAATTAAACTTTATCGACCTGCGAAAATTCTAGCTCTACCGGTGTTGGGCGACCAAAGATCGAAACCGACACTTTGAGCTTCTCTTTTTCCTCGTCAATATCTTCCACCACACCAATGAACGAATCGAATGGTCCATCAACCACTTTGACCTGTTCACCGATCTCGTAATTAATCGCACGCTTAGGCGCCTCGATACCTTCTTGCACCTGCTGGAAGATCGCATTGGCTTCCGCTTCCGTAATCGGTTGAGGGCGCGTACCGCCACCACCTAAGAAACCAGTTACCTTGTCGGTGTTCTTCACCAACTGCCAGGTCGCATCAGACATTTCCATTTTCGCCAGCACATAGCCTGGGAAGAATTTACGTTCAGCCGCCACTTTCTTACCACGACGCACTTCCACCACTTCTTCTACAGGAACGGTCACAGACTCGAACTTATCGCTCAAACCTTTTTGCTCTGCCGTTTCCAGAATCGCTGCGGCCACTTTTTTCTCAAAACCAGAATAGGCATGAATAATGTACCAGCGTAGCTTGCTGTTCTTATTCTCTGGCTTCGCTTCTGCCTTCTCTTCTGCAGGGGCTTCTGCGGACGCTTCTGCTGCAGGCTCTTCTGCTACCGCTTCTGCGGGTGCTGCTTCTTCAGCCGTCTCAACCGGAGCGGCTTCTGCTTCATTTACTTCTGTCTCTTCATTCACTGATTGAGCTTCTTCGGCACTCATCGCTTATCCTCCAATTCCGAGAATCAATTGGACACCCCAGGCGGCAATATTGTCGACCAGAAGGAAGAAGATGGCAGAGATAAATACCAGCACCAGAATCATCGCAGTAGAAACACCGGTCTCTTTTCGGGTAGGCCAGGTTACTTTAGATGTCTCTTGACGTACTTCACGTACAAACTTAGCTGGATTTGCCATACCTAACTCTTCTCAATTTTTTGCCCAACACAAAAACGCGCACCACTAGGGCGCGCAATTACTGGTGGGGTTTAATCCTTGTATCCACAAATTGCAAGGAAATTTCGTGGTGATTTTTGATTATAGATGCTAAGACCGCCGCTATGAATGTAACGACCGCGCATGAACTAGCTGATAAAACTGAAAAGCTGCTTCAAAAGCAGTGGTTTTTTGTTGCTGGTTTTGAGAAATCCGGAACAACCTGGCTACAGAAAATGTTAGACTTCCACCCTGAGATGCGCTGCATGGGAGAAGGACACGCCATACGCCATATCGGCAAACCGCTACAAGACCTCTTTAACACCTATAATGCGGTGATCAAGAAAACGAACCAAGCCGTATATAATAATAAAGATGTCGATTATCGGCCTTCCGACGCGAAAACCTATCAAGCCATGTTTATGATGCTAGTGATGTCAACCATCATTGAAACACCCGATGATACGGTAAAATTTATTGGCGACAAAACCCCCAATAACGATAGCTACCTAGTACCGCTTTCCAATTTATTCCCTAACGCCAAATTTATTCACATTATCCGTGATGGTCGCGATGTACTGGTTTCATATACAAAACACATGAACCGTACCTATGACGACGAAGAGTATAATTACGAAAATTCTGCCGAGTTTATTTCTAAAGCATGGTCTGCACGTATCAAAATAGGGAAAGCCTTCCAGCAACAAAACCCTGGGCAGCTCCATGAAGTCAGATATGAAGACTTGCTAACTCGCCCCCACGCGGAACTAAAAAAAATGTATCAGTTCTTGGGAGTAACCGCGACAGACGAACAAATAAACGAAGCCGTAGAAGCTACCAGCTTTGAGGCATTAAGCGGCGGCCGTAAATCGGGGGAAGAAAATGTAAATTCGTTCTTCCGTAAAGGTGTCTCTGGTGACTGGAAAGACGAGCTAAGTCTAGAAGCACTGCGCATTTTCAATGAAAATGCAGGCGATCTCATCAAAGATTTGGGCTATGAAGAATAAGCTTCCAATCGCTGCCTACTTTGCATCCGGGTTTTTCATCTGTTATTTCGGTTTTCTTCCAATGCTCTATTTTCTACTATTCTCAGAACAAACTGAACTACCACAACCCACTGCCTCCACAGCATTACAATTTCTGCAATCGGCTCATATTATTTCACCTAATAGTGTTGAACACGCCTCCCCGCAAATACTACACACCTACCTTGTTGCTTTTACATTGGGAGTACTTAGTTTACCGATGCATTTATATGCTATCTTGCTCTTTAGAGCAGGTAAGATTTCACTAGAAAGCCGTGAATCACTAATGCAAAAAAGCCAAGACGAGCTGAAGCAATTGATGGAATTCTATCAAACCATTGCCGGTATTCTAATATTTGCGACACTTTTCTGCTTCTATTCTGGGCTTTACCAAGTAGACTTAGTCCAAAGCAAAAGCGCCTTTACAATGGTCTCTATGTTCTTCTCCGTCCTGTCACCAAGTTACTTGTTCGTACTAGAATTTTTGAAATGCCAAAAAGCTTATAAGGAGCGGCAATAAAAAGGCCACCTAAGACCCCCTTGATTACAGGGCAGCAGGATGTACTCGCTGCGGGCGTAGCCCTTGCTGTGTTGCCATTTCTTAATGCTCGCTTTACTTCCAAACGAAATGGTCGAAAAGCTTATCATCAAACCACCACACACCCATTAAAAAAAGCCCCGCAAACGGAGCTTGTTTTAATGGCAGGGGCAGCAGGATTCGAACCCGCGACCTACGGTTTTGGAGACCGTCGCTCTACCAACTGAGCTATACCCCTATATCTACAAGCCGCAATGTAAGAATACGGCATAATTATGCAAGAAAAAAGCTCGCGCCTTACAACGCGAGCTTTATTTCTAAGCAATAAACTGATTACTCAGTGATGCTTGCTACGACACCAGCGCCGACGGTACGGCCACCTTCGCGAATCGCGAAACGTAGACCTTCATCCATCGCAATCGGTGCAATCAGCTCAACATCCATCGCAATGTTATCAC
>JALEGK010000057.1 GCA_022763105.1 Rickettsiales bacterium
TGCGCATCGGTTGGCGCCTTAGGAGGGGCGACGACTTTTGTTACCGGCTCTTCATCGCTTTGGAAAAGACCGTGTAGTCGTGTAAGCCCCGCGCGGCGATGCAGCCAATTCTGATAACCCTTAGATTGCACAATAAAATGTTCAATTGCGTGGTAAGTGATCTCTGTCGTGATATCCTTCACACGCTTGGGCAGCGGGAATTTCTCATAGAGCCAGCCGAGGGCATTACCGGCGAGATATATGGCATTCGCGACATGCTGACGCTGATTCCACACCAAATGCAGCACACGCATTGCCATGCTTGGCTTTTCTGCAGGCGGATTCGGCTCGATAATGGTTTCTGGCTCACTCATGCCTGCATCATACTTCTATTTGGCGTAAACTCTAGCCTAATCTTCGATTGCAGCCTTTGTCATACCACTCAATGGATGACGGTCTGAGACCAGCTTTTGCAGCCTCTCATTGGCAATATGCGTATAGATTTGAGTGGTAGAGATATCGGAGTGCCCAAGCAGTTCCTGAATGACCCGCAAATCTGCACCTCCAGCCAATAAATGCGTGGCAAATGAATGCCTTAGCGCGTGAGGGGACGTGCAAGACGGGTCAATATTGGCCTTCAGGCATAAGGCTTTTAGCAATTGAGCAAAGCGCTGACGCGTCAGATAGCCCTGCTTAGAATGCGTAGGAAACAGATATTCAGATTGCTCATCACCCACATAACATTCTCGAATCTCTAAATAATCACATAAAGCCGCCAAGGCTCGGTCATTTAAAGGCACAAGGCGCTCTTTGTTACCTTTGCCCCTAACCATCATATAATTCTCGTAGCCTGTCGGGGTGTTCGAGTTTTTCATGAGGTGGCTAAGCTTTAAACTCACCAACTCGCTAACGCGTAAACCCGATGCATAGAGAATATGCAGCAATGCTGCCAATCGTTTACCATCTGGGGTCGCATCATCTAAGCTTGCGCTCAGAAGTTTACCTACATCATCGGTACTGAGCACTTTTGGCAAAGCTTTAGCCTGTTTTGGCGTAGCGATCGTAATGGCCGGATTATCATCGCGCACTCTTTCGCTGCACATGAATAAGCAAAATTGCTTAATGGCAGAGAGTTTGCGCGCAATAGAAGTAGTGGCCAAATGCTGTTTCGATAAGCTTTTGAGAAAATCCTCAATATCGTGGCGATGCATGCTCTCAGGCTCTAATCGCTTCGCCTTGAGATAATCGATGAACTGAAACATATCACGCCGATACGCATCCAGCGTATTTTTGGAAACGCCTTTCTCACTCACCAGCATTTCCAAAAAAGACTCTACGAGATAGATCATTGATACCAGCTAAGCATGCTTTCCAGCATTAACTGTTTAGCCAGCTTATCTTTGCCTGCCAACTTCAGCGCATTAACAGCAGCATATATCACGGCGGTATTCACGTCCTTCAGAGGCTTGCCCTGGCTAGCCTGCAGGGTTGCCAGTATCACACCTGCCACGCTGCCACGCTCACCCATTTCAGCAATTTCCTGAATCGCATCTTTCTCATCTGATGAGATATCGTCTTTTTCTTTCAACTCATCAGCCAATCCTTCAGGCAATAAATATCCAAATAAAGGCATAAGAGAATAGAAACGTTTTAGCATCGCTTTGGCGTGCTCATCGTCACTGAAATTCGCCGCCGCCATAGGTAGGCGCATGGCGGATGGAGATAAGGCTTTTGCATGATCGGTATAGAATCGTTTTAACTCATAACCGATAAACGTATAGACATCATTAGGCTGGAAACGGTCCATAATGGCAAGCCACGCCGCTGTTTCATCAATATTCCCGTTGCGCGCCAAGATGCCATAAGCTTTAGCAGAAAATGCCTGATAGCTCGGATGATGCGGCAGCTTACGGCTCAACTCTTTCAGTTGCGCACCAAGCAACACATCGATGGTAGCGGGTGTAACAAATTGCGCGGCAAGCTTATGTGTATTCGCCACATGCGGTACGCTCGGCTTACGTAGCATCAACTGATAAGCGGAAATGCGAGTAATGGCCTTACCAGACGTTTCAGGATTGGCATGAGCGTAAAGCTCTTTAAGCAACATTTTTGCCTTGGGGTCAGTAATCGCTGCAGACTCAGCAAATGGAATACGCCAGCGATATTGAAAGTTAGTATTCTGCGCAATGAGATAATGTAAATGCTTATGCTCATCACCTAGATACGCCTTAAAATCCAGATGCTTTGAAACGCTGCGATTACCTGCAGATAGGAGCATGGCTAAATCAAGCGATTCATCGATCTTTTCTGGCGATTTAATCACCACGTCACTATAGCGCATCGATTCGATAAGCAGCTTGAACCATTCAGGCGCAGGGGTGCCATTTTCTTCTAATAAAGTTAAAGCGAGGTCTGCTTTGTTTGCTTGCTTGCTCACGACATCACAAAAGATCTCCAAGCGACGATAGGGTGCATCGTCCGAACGTGGTTGATCCTTCATCGTATCGCACGCCAACTCTTTCTTGCCATTCAGCAAGGCGACATACGCAAAGAATGGACGGAATGAAACGTCGAAATAGGATTCAGGTACTTGCTCTAGCAACGCTAACGCCTGAGACACATTACCAAGCTGCAATAAGGCAAGGGTTCGCGTCGTCAGCCAATTCTTCTTCAGGCCCCTGGGCGCATCTGCCTCGATCAAAAGCAGATGATTGAGTGTCTGGGCCAACATCCCAGATAAGGGCGCATCGGGAAGTTTCGCAACCTTATCGAGCGCTTCTTTTTCGGTCAGATATTTCCACGTATTGGCATCAAGCGAGACATCTTTGGGCTTATAAATACCAAGGCGATTAAGCGGGGTGGAAGGCTCAGAGATAAAAATCTTACCTTCTTCAAATTCACCACCATCATCCTCTGGCGGTGGCGGCGGAACATAATCAACAGGTGGCGCAACTTCTTTAAGCACGTGATCGAGCTTTAATTCGCCAACTTTTTCTGCTTCCGGCTCCCAGACATCTTTAGGGCCAGCGAACGCAGGCACTGCCACACTAAGCAGTAAAATCAGCCATTTAATCTGTCTTGGTCGGATCAATCTGTATCTCCTCACGGACGATTTCCTTTTGCAAAGGCGCCTTGTTCATTCCCATCGCAATAAATCCCCCGATGAATCCTAGCGTGATAAATAACAAAAGCCACTTTTTAAAAGCGGAAGATCGACGTTGATGCTGACGCATTTTTACTAGCCTTTTCTATGGTGCTTGTGATTATTTAGAACTCAGTCGTAAAAAAGGCAAATGACAACAAAAATGCTTGATACTGTGAATGCTTTACAAGATGAAGAATTGACCGCACGCTTGGACCACTTGTGCAAGCCGATTGTGCTTATAGGTCTCATGGGGGCGGGCAAAACGACAGTCGGCAAACGGTTGGCTAAGGTCATTAATCGTCAGTTTGTGGATTCTGATGAGGAAATCGAAGATGCAGCAGGCTGTTCTATTTCTGATATTTTCGCAATTCACGGTGAACAGATCTTTCGCGATTTAGAATATCGCGTCGTACACCGCCTCATGGATCACGAAAAACTAGTATTGGCAACTGGCGGCGGGGCTTGGATACAGGACAAAGTCCGCGAAGAAATCAAAGGCAGGGCGGTCACTATCTGGCTACGTGCAGATTTAGAAACCTTGCTAGAACGTGTGGAGCGCCGCAATCATCGCCCGCTACTTGAGACAGGCGATAAACGTGTCATCTTAGAAAAACTCATGAATGAACGTTATCCTATATACGAAAAGGCCGATATTGTGATAGACAGCGGCGATGGTGCTCACGAACTTATCGTGGATGCGATTATTGATCAACTAGCCGAGTATAAGCATGACAGCGAGTAATCCTGTGAAAAGCAGCGCAACGATTGACCCATATACTTTGACCGTACCGTTGGGTGAGCGCTCATATGATATTGTAATTGGCGAAGGTCTTTTGCAAAATATTGCACGCCATATTCAGGCCGAGCTACGCCAACCACGTGTTTTTATCATTACCGATAACACTGTTGCGCGCCACTACATCGAAACCGTGACCGCAAGCTTCGATACCCATGCAATCGAGCACCGCACCATGACCGTACCTGCCGGTGAGTCTAGCAAATGCTTTGCGACTCTGGAGCGTGTCACGAACGAACTGCTTTCGCATCAACCAGACCGTAAATCGACTATTCTCGCCCTTGGTGGTGGAGTTGTCGGTGATTTGGCTGGCTTTATCGCAAGCGCGTGTCTGCGTGGTATCGATTTCATTCAGGTGCCAACCACGTTACTTGCTCAAGTGGATAGCTCGGTTGGCGGGAAAACCGGTATCAATGTACCATCGGGTAAAAATCTGGTCGGTGCCTTTCATCAGCCCCGCAAGGTGATTATCGATATCAATACGCTGCATACACTTCCAAAAAGAGAGTTTCTGGCTGGCTATGCCGAGATCGTAAAATATGGATTGCTGGGAGATGCCCCTTTCTTTGAATGGCTCAAGCAAGCACTACCAAACATTTTGAATCTAGACCCAACGGCTCTGGCGCAGGCGATTTTCACGAGCTGTCAGGCAAAATCAGATATTGTCGGCAAGGATGAAAGAGAAGGCGGCATACGTGCCTTACTCAACCTTGGTCACACCTTTGGGCATTCGCTTGAGACCGAGATGAAATATGACGGGCGCTTGCTGCATGGTGAAGCCGTGTCTATCGGAATGGTGATGGCGGCAGACATGTCAGTGAAGCTGGGATATATCGAAAAAGAAGCCCGCGATGATATCCAAGCACACCTTAAGCAGGCTGGCTTGCCAACCTCGCCACTAGATATCGCCAAACGCTGGAATGTTGATGCGCTGTGCAATCATTTCTACTCGGATAAGAAAACCGAATCGGGCGAATTAACATTTGTTGTGTTGGACAAAATCGGTAAAGCCGTTGTCCGCAAGCAAGTCGATCCAGCGCTCGCAAGAGAAGTAATAGAGGAGGCGGTAGCCTAATGGAAGAATGGGTCTTAATTGATCTGCTCATCATTTTGGTGCTGATCTGCTTCTCTGGCTTTTTCTCTGGCTCAGAAACAGCGCTAACAGCTATCTCCAGAGCACGACTGTTTCATTTGCTTCAAGCGGGTGATAAAGCCGCACATCGTGTAGCCACGTTGCGCGAAAAGAAAGAATCACTCATTGGCGCGATCTTGTTGGGTAACAACCTCGTCAATATTGCCGCTGCATCTATTGGAACCACGCTTGCCATTCACACATTTGGTGATGAATGGGGGCCATTATATGCCACAATTATCATTACCTTATTTGTACTGATCTTTGCCGAAGTACTGCCAAAAACCATCGCGATCAATAATGCCGAACGCGTCTCGCTTTTAGTGTCTCGACCATTAAGTATTTGCGTGAGTGTTTTCGCGCCGATCACAAAATTGGTTCAGCATTTTATCGCCGGTATTTTGAAGCTATTTGGCGTCGATTACGCGAATAGCAGCTCGTTCATTTCCGCTAACGAAGCAATTCGCGGCACGATTGAGTTACACCATAGCGAAGGCGAAGTCGAAAAAGAAGACCGTGACATGCTGGGGAGCATTCTCGATTTGAGTGAACGTGAAGTGGTCGAGGTCATGGTTCACCGCAAAAATGTCTATGCCATCGACATGGCCGAAGAACCAGAAGCGATCATCGAATTTGCAATCAACTCAGTTCATAGCCGTATCCCACTCTTTCAGGATAACCCCGATAACATTATCGGCGTGCTGCATGTAAAAGATGTACTAAAGCTGGTTACCACCAATAAGATTGGCTTAACGCGCGAAATGATACGACGTATCGCCAGTAAGCCATGGTTTGTGCCGGAAACGACGGCGCTTGATAGTCAACTCTATGCCTTTCGTCAATTCAGACGCCACTTTGCCTGCGTCGTCGATGAGTATGGAGCATTCCAAGGGATTGTGACCCTCGAAGATATCATCGAAGAGATTGTCGGTGAAATTGATGACGAGCATGACCAGCTAGAGATAAGCAATATCATGCCATTTGGTGAATCAGGTTACCATGTAGAAGGGATAGTCACCATCCGTGATTTAAACCGTCACCTCGATTGGAATCTACCAGATGATAACGCCACTACCGTTGCGGGACTTATCATGCATGAAGCAGAGCAAATCCCGGAGCCCGGCTCGGTATTTGAATTCTATGACATGCGCTTTACCATTATCGACCGTGAAGCAAATCAGCTCACCCGCATTCTCATTGAGCCTTTATTGCGTGATGAAGATCAGGATGATGAATAATGCGCAATCAGCATGGCGGTGTAATCTTTGAGTATATCCGGCATGGCAGCTACCTAAAAGTATCTGCGGTAGATGTAGCAACCGGTATCGAGGCGAGTATCGTAGCAGACCCGGCCACAGACCAGCGCACACTAGACAAGCTCGCACTTCAAAAACTCAATTATGTAATGAATAAGAAGCTCGGCCCCAAATAGCCGTTATTTAGCTAATGATGCCTTATATTCGCGCACCTCACGTGCGATCATATTGCTCATAAGGTATAAGCCGATAAGGTTCGGTACAGCCATAGACAGCAACATCAAATCAGATAAAGATACGACAGGCCCAAGCTCTGCCACACCGCCCAAGAAGGTAAGGGCGCAGAAGATAATATAATAGGTGTTTATAAAGCGACCATTGGTTAGATAGCTCCATGCACGCTCGCCATAATAACTCCACGTTAAAGCAGTAGAGAAAGCGAACAACAAAACACAGATGGTCAGCACGTGCGGGAACCACGGAATCACCGTTTCAAACGCCATGCTGGTTAGAGCCACACCCGTCATACCATCAACATTATTGTATGCTCCGGTAATCACAATCACCAGACCGGTCATGGTACAAATCAAGACACTATCAATGATCGGCTCAATAATAGCGGCACTTGCCTCACGCACTGGCTGCTTGTTACGTGTTGCTGCGTGTACAATCGGCGCAGAACCAACCCCCGCTTCATTAGAGAAGAAGGCACGACGCAAACCAATAATGAGCGCCCCCATCATACCGCCACCCGCAGCTTCTGGGGTAAATGCATGATGAATCATGATCCCAAACGCATCACTAATAAGATCTGCATTAGTCACCAACACGACAATACAGGCGACCACATAAATAAATGCCATAAACGGCACCAGAATTTCGGTTACGCGGGCAATACGACCAATCCCGCCAATCAGTACAACGCCAACTTTTATCGCCATAATCAAGGCGACAATCCACCCCCAATCGGCAATTTCCGGATAATTAGTGGTAATAATTTCAACCGCTTGGTTGGATTGGAACATATTTCCGCCACCCAGCGCACCACCAACACAGAATATAGCAAATAATATCGCAAGCAGTTTACCAACTGATTTGTATGGTGTTTCAGCCAGTCCATCGACTAGATAATGCCACGCACCACCACTCCATTTACCGTTACGATCTTTATGGCGGTATTTTTGACCCACAATCACTTCGGCGAACTTATTAGCCGTACAAAGCAACCCGGCAATCATAATCCAGATAACAGCGCCCGGGCCACCAACTGATACAGCAATTGCCACACCTGCAATGTTTCCACCAACACCTACCGTGCCAGAAACGACCGTGGCGACCGCTTGAAAGGATGAAATCTCGCCTTCACCTTCTTCATGCTTATATTTCCCGCGAATCACATCGATGCCATGCGCCATCATGCGGAAATTGTTAAAGCCCAAACGCAGGGTAAAGAAGATACCACCAATAAGAAGCCACAGGACCAAGAAGGGGATGCCCTCATCTAAACCGGGCACAGGGAAGGGGAAGAAAAGGACAGATTCGAAAGCAAACACAACGGTTTGGAAAATCTGCTCGATGCTATCCATGACAGAAGACATGTTCTAAGCCGTAACTGCTATGAGACAGTAAGTCAAGGTAAGTGGATTTGCTATGAGAATAGTTGGCTAAACGCTTGATATTGACCCAAAGCACTGCTACTGCTTTCCGTTCGTGTTTAAACAAGCGGGTAGAATATCATGAATATCAAACGCCTCTTCATCAAAAAAACGGTTCAACGAATTCAAGAAGAATCTCAGACCAGTACCCTTAAAAGGACGCTGGGTAAGTGGAATCTCTTAAGCCTTGGAATCGGTTGTATCATCGGGGCGGGTATTTTCGTTCTTACCGGTACCGCAGCGGCAAACCATGCGGGTCCAGCGATTGTTCTTTCTTTTGTTATTGCAGGTACAGCCTGTGCATTTGCCGGCTTGTGCTACGCCGAGATGGCCTCCGTTTTACCCGTATCGGGTAGTGCATACACCTATGCCTATGCAACATTAGGTGAGGTATTTGCATGGATTATGGGCTGGTTGCTCATTCTCGAATATGGATTGGCATCCGCCACCGTATCGGTGGGGTGGTCCGGTTATATCGTCAGTTTTTTAAAAGATTTCGGAGTCATGATACCGCCAGAGCTTACCAAGGCGCCGGGCTTAATGGTCGAAATGGCAGATGGTAGCATGGTAGAGGCGGTCTTTAACTTACCCGCGGCCATTGGTATCAGCATGGTCACCACCTTGCTGGTCATTGGTATCAACGAATCTGCTAAGGTAAACAATATCATCGTGATGGTCAAAGTGGCGGTTATTGTCGCCTTTATCGCGATTGGCGTGTTCTATGTAGAGCCTGTGAACTGGCAGCCATTTATACCGGAAAATACTGGTCCGGGAGAGTTTGGCTTTGATGGTGTGCTTCGAGCCGCCAGTATTATCTTCTTTGCCTATATCGGCTTTGAATCGATATCAACGGCCGCGGCAGAAGCCAAAAACCCTCAAAAGGATATGCCATTTGGTATTCTTGGGGCGTTAATCATCTGTACCACGCTTTACATGATGGTGTCACTGGTGCTAACCGGTGTAACCCACTTCTCAACCCTGAATGTGGCCGATCCTATGGCTGTAGCCGTGGATGCTATTGGGCTGGGCTGGTTCTCATTCATTATCAAAGTAGGCGCGATTACGGGCCTAAGCTCAGTAATGCTAGTGCTGGTATACGGTCAAACCCGTATTTTCTACACCATGGCACGTGATGGATTGCTGCCAAAGATGTTCAGTGCGGTACACCCTAAGTTCCACACACCTTATGTGAACACCATCTTTGTAGGGGTAATCGTGGCGGTTGCTGCTGGACTTACACCAATCTCTGTATTGGGCGACCTGGTAAGCCTAGGGACGCTGTCTGCATTCACAATCGTTTGTATTAGCGTGCTTTATTTGCGCTACACCCAACCCGATCTTGAGCGCCCGTTCAAAGTGCCATTTATGCCGTTTATTCCAATACTGGGTATTGGTTGCTGCGGATATCTGATCGCACAAATGCCGATCGAAATATTTATCAAACTTAAGTATTTCTTCATTGTTGGTGTGGTTATCTATCTAGTGTACGGTTTAAGAAAAAGTAGATTAGGTAGGGAGTTGCATCCTCGTAAGGGCGATCCAGAGTTTGTTCAGGAGGAGCATGAAATCCGTACCGAATAAAAGGGGCGTGATGTAAATGGAATCGGAGGTTCTGAATCGTCTTCAATACACCAATATGGTGTTAGAAGAGCTGGTCGAGCAATCCTACGATCTGGATAAAGGCATTGAAGGCTTTGTACAAAGCTGCACCGAAACCCTGACCGAAATTCTGCAAATCAAGCGTGCTGGCGTCTGGCTTTATAACGAAGATAAGACGGAGCTAACCGCAACCGATGTTTTTATGCGGACAGAGCATGAGCATATAAATGGATGCACGCGGAACGAAGAGGACATGCCGAACTACTTCTCGGCACTCTCTAAAAAGCGAGCGATCATCGCAGGCGATGCGATGAATGATGAGCGCACCAAAGATTCAGCGGAATCATACCTAAAGCCTAATAACATCATATCCGTACTCGATATTCCCATCCGCTCAGGCCCTGAGGTGCGAGGCATCGTCTCTTGTGAGGCGCTGGGTGAAGGCCGAGTTTGGGATGAGAATGATATTACATTTGCAGGTTCGGTCGCCGATATCTTGTCGATTTCGTACGAGGTAGAACACCGAAAAGCAGTGGAATCAGAGCGCGGAGAGATTCAAAACGCATTTGGTCGCTATGTATCGGACGATCTGGTCAATGAAATGATGGCTAACCCTGAGCTTTTAAAGCTCGGCGGTGAAACACGCGAATTAACCGTCATGTTTACCGACATCCGTAATTTCACAGGTATTTGCGAAAAACTGAATGATCCGGCCCTTATCATTGCATTGATGAATGAGTTCCTCACCCCTATGTCAGATGCGATCATGCAAAGTAAAGGCACCATCGATAAATATATTGGTGATGCGATCATGGCATTTTGGAATGCACCGCTTGATAACCCCGGTCACGCGAAAGATGCCTGCCGTGCCGCGCTAGCCATTAAAGAATGCTTAGACCCAATTAACGAGGCGGTCGCTAAAGAAAGCCGTGAAACAGGCAAGGAATTTTTCGAACTAAAGGTTGGTGTTGGCATCAATACAGGCATGTGCGCCGTGGGGAACATGGGCTCCAAGCAGCGATTTTCATATTCTGCACTGGGTGATGCCGTCAATCTCTCGCACCGCCTAGAAGACCAAACCAAATATTACGGCGTAAGCACCATTATTGGTCAAAGCACCTATGATCAAGTCGAGGATTTTGCATGCCTGGAAATCGACATTATCAAGGTAAAGGGCAAGAATAAATCGACGCATATTTATGCGCTATGGGGAGACGAGGAAGCTGCAGAAAGTATTGTATTCCAACGCCTTCAACATGCTCAAAACAAGCTTCTAGACCTGTATCGTGACCGCGATTTCAAGAAAGCGCAAGCCCACTTAACCGAGCATCTGGATTTATACCTCGAACATCTACCGAAAATCTGTGAAATCTATAATGGACGTATTCAGCATTTCCTAGATAACCCGCCAGGAGATCAGTGGGACGGCGTCTATGTTGCCCCATCGAAGAAGGCTGACGTAGGCTAAGCCAGCTTTCGTGCTATTTTATTTGCAAAAAACGATCTAACAGGTTAATCCATCCCACTCAGATTGACGTGCCGATGTAGCTCAGTTGGTAGAGCGGTACATTCGTAATGTATAGGTCGGGGGTTCGAGTCCCTTCATCGGCACCACTGTATTGGCATCATATCGAGAAAAAGCCCATGTCAGCACTTAAAGCCTATATTCAAGATGTTCCTGATTTCCCTAAACCGGGCGTTACGTTCCGAGACATCACCCCATTATTGGCTGAAAAATTCACCGAAACCATCGAGCAAATGGCTGCTTTGTTTGACGATGCCATGTGGGATGAAACATGTACCGTTGCTGGCGTCGATGCTCGCGGGTTCTTATTCGCATCAGCATTGGCGATGCATAAGCACAAGCGCGTCGCTATTATCCGCAAAGCAGGGAAACTGCCGCCACCGGTGGTTAGCACCTCCTACGAGTTAGAATATGGAGAAGACACGCTGCAAATGAAGCCAGGCACAGGCAATGTCATCTTAATTGATGATGTGCTAGCAACTGGCGGCACGCTGCAGGCATCTGCAGATCTATGTAAACAAGCAGGCTATAACGTGATTGCACTGGCAACAGTGATCGATTTACGCTTCCTCAATGACTTCTCATGGAATGGCCTAAAAGTCCGCTCAATCGTTCAATATGATGACTAATCCACTTATCATCATGGCGCTTGAGCAAGAGGCGCAGAATCAGTTCGATGATCTCTCCGTTACCTTCTCTGGCGTTGGTAAATATAATGCAGCCTATAGCTTGACCAAGGCCATTCACGAACAATCACCAAGCCTTGTGATCAACTTGGGAACAGCTGGAAGTCAGTCTTTTAATGCTTCAGAGTTAGTGCATTGCCGCCAATTCATTCAAAGAGATATGGATGTAACGCCGCTAGGCTTTGAAGCGTTCAAAACACCATTTGAAGAAACACCCACCTGCTTTGAATATGGCGAAGTGATAGATACGCTTCCCGAAGCTATCTGCGGCACAGGTGAT
This sequence comes from Rickettsiales bacterium, assembly GCA_022763105.1. Lineage (GTDB taxonomy): Bacteria > Pseudomonadota > Alphaproteobacteria > Rickettsiales > UBA3002 > JALEGK01. The sequence goes on from JALEGK010000057.1 coordinate 12,054, forward strand.
AATTTTGATGTCAGCGGCGGCACCAAGCCATACACCATCGTCGAGATGGAAGCCTATGTGCTGGCGCGTATATGCGCGGCTGAGTCGATTCCGTTTATCTGCATCAAATACATCTCTGATGGTGCAGATGGTCAGGCAGCAGATGACTGGAATGAGTGCTTTGAACAAGCGGCAAAAGCGCTGCGCAATGCCTATGATGGCTTGCGTTTAAATATCAAATAGCACGCCCCAACCGTACTGATTGCGGCGCCATAGATAGCCCATATCGATAAACCGACCCAATCACCATTAGCGCTTACCCCGACACCAAAAGCCTTCAACAGCTCAGCACTCATGCGTAGCGCATAAAGGTGAATCAGATAAAACAGGAAAGGGCGGCGCCCTAATACACGTAATAATTCAAAGTGAAGGTAGCGCTCAAAAAAGGCGAGCAGCAATAGCAAAATGCTTAACATCAGCAGCATATACCCAAGAGAAGGTGGGTATTTACTCAGATTGATGAATGACAGCGGATCGCAAATCATCGGATTGCATGTATAAGGATTCCAATCAGCAACCCCGACATATCGTAACATCGCAAAGAGAATAATGCTTGCCACTCCAAGCATTCCGTACAATTTCATGCGTTTTCCTGGTTCGCACTTCAACGTGATAGACGCCAGATAATACCCGGCCATCATAATGCCTAACCACGGCAATAACGGATACAATGTAATCGCCGCACTATTTAAGCCTAGTGGGTAATGATAGGGCATCATAATACCCACGAGCGGCAAATCTATCTGCGCTTCAGCCACCAAACCATACAAAAAACCATGCCAAAAAATGATAAGAAGGCCGATGATTCCAATATATTTGGCTTGCAGATTCAGCATCATGCTCATGGCAACAAAGCTCAATCCAATGGCCCAGATGATCTGTAGGTAAATAACCGACGGCACCAATTCAAATTTCCAAACCAAATTGATAATGGTCATCTCAAGGGCAACCAAAATCAGGCCGCGCTTAAATAATTCACTTTTGAAAAGCTCCAAATCATCCACACGTTGGACTTTAACCCAAATAGCCATGCCCGCCAGCAGCACAAAGCCAGGGGCGCATAGATGGCTAATCCAACGCAAGAAAAACTCATGAGTGCTCAGCAGATCAATCTGAAGTGGGTCGGTAAATCCTTCATTCACATATAAAAAGTATCGTGCATGATCGATCGTCATCAACACCATCACCAGACCTTTGAGCAAGTCTAGCGAATCGTAACGGCTGGTTGATGTGTGAGTCATACGCTCTCAAATGCTGTGAATGGTTAGACCGTACCACGTCTAACAAAGAACAAGCCAGCGATCATCAACAACATACCGATGAGCCGAGATGACGAAAAGGTGTATACTGGCGTTCCAAACAACCCGTAATGATCAATCACAATAGAGCAGGCCGCTTGCCCAAGCAGTACGCAAAAGATCGAATTCGCGATACCAAAATGCGGGGCAACATAGGTAATAGAAATCACGTAAATGCCAAACAGCACACCGCCCACATAATAATAAAATGGCAGATCTGTAGGAGTCGCCTTAAACCCTTTAAAGAATAGCAAAATAAATAAGCATAGCCCCAACGCAGACGTCGCAACAGCAGCAGCGGCAAGCACTGGGCTACTCAGCCCCACACCTAAGCGCGAATTAAGCGTCGCCATAATCGGAATACCAATGCCAGCCAGAATCATAATCAGCGTGTAATGGGTGGCATTCATAAGCAAAATCTCAAAGTGAGAGTAAGTGGTGGTCAGGGAGGGAATCGAACCCCCGACACGAGGATTTTCAATCCTCTGCTCTACCAACTGAGCTACCTGACCAAATCAGAATGAGGAGGCGTTATAATCCATGCCGATATACTTGGCAAGTATTGATGTGAATGGCCGCTTTTCACTGGATTAAGAAGGCCTAATCGGTCTAGTCTGGCGACATGGAAACCAAACAAATCACCAATGAAGCCCCGCATTATGACGCCTTGTATAAAAGCGACGAATCGGGCGCCAATATGTATGACAGCCGCTTTGGCTGCGCGTTTGATAAACGCTTAACCCCGCGTGAGCTAGAATTACTGCATCAGGCGTGCGAGCCATGCATAGAAAAATGGCATCAGACAAAAGAAAATGACGAATTTGTCATACTCGCATTTGGCGCAGGAAGTGGGCGTGATGTGGTCTTTGCCGAGCATGCGGCTGCCGAGCATCCAAACTATGCCTTTCGCGTGATCGCTCAGGATATCGCCAAAGAGGGCTTAAATCGATTGGCTGAGTCGCTATCCATCAGAGGATATGAAGAAAAGCCAGAGGGTTGGACCAAGAACAATCTAGTCATACAGCCTTTGGTGACAGACGAAAACGCCTCAGAAGACGAGTTAACCGAAGTGATTGGCGGCTTTGATTTCCTCATCTCGCTTTACGGCGTGTTCTCTCACATCGCTACTAAGGCAGAACGCCACCGCATTTTGAAGCTACTTAAGCAACAATGTAGAGCGGGGGGCTTGATTTCAGTTGCCACCATGGGCGGGCCAATGCATGGCCGTATCTACCAAATTCTGCAGCATTTACGCCAGAAGGGAGCGCAATTACCACCGCCACTCAATGAAAGCGGTAACATATTGGCGACCCATTGGGACAAGATGGCTGAAGCCGAAGCCTATATTATGGCACAGGACTGGGATAAATTGAACAGCGTCGGTGGAGAATTTTACACCTGCTATCTGCTAGAGCAATTTGAGGCCGAGCTGAAGCAAGCGGGCTGGAGCGTCGATAAAATCAGCGTGGCGAATGTCAAAACCCCACCGCAAATCACCTCACTACCGCTAGATCGCCAGACCGATCACCTGATGGCTAGAAAGCTCACCGAATGGCTGCATGCGCTAGATAGTAACGCACCAAACTTTGCCGTTCAGCGCGGCACTATCGTTAATCATTGCACCTATTTGGGGTATCAGATTAGCGTCTGATTAGTGAGATTGCTGCTCTTTTTCCATCGCTAGCTGTATTAACATTTCGACTTCTGCTTCTTCCGGCTCTTCTTCCGAAGCAATGGCGTAATTACCATTGAACCAGCGGCCCAAATCCACATCAGCACAGCGCTTTGAGCAAAAGGGGGTAAACGGCTTAGCGGTTTCTTTATCGCAAATCGGGCAGGGCATTATTCGTCACAATAACGGCAGCGAATATTCTCCACATACCATTTATCTTGCAGCTCTTTATCGGTCAGGGGGTTGCCGCAGCCAAGACACATGATAATATCTTCGGCTTCGCTCAAATCATGATTCACCGCCACGCGCTCATCAAAAACAAAGCATTTGCCTTCCCACATGGTCTCAGACTCAGGCACATCAGCCAGATATTGCAAAATACCACCTTTAAGGTGATAGACCTCTTCAAAGCCAACCTGCAGCAGGTAAGAGGAATATTTCTCACAGCGAATCCCGCCAGTACAATACATAGCCACACGCTTATGCTTGGCAGGGTTCAGATGCTGCTCGGTATAAGCCTGCATCTCACGGAAATCATCCGTATTTGGGTTGATTGCGCCCTTGAAACGGCCAATACGATATTCGTAATCATTGCGTGTATCGATGGTGATCACATCAGGTGCCGAAATAATCGCGTTCCAATCCTTGGACTCGACGTAAGTGCCCACGCATACGGTTGGGTCTACATCAACGCCGCACGTAATCAGGCGACTCTTCACCTTAACTTTACTGCGTTGGAATGGGTGACGGTCAAGAAAGCTTTCTTTATGTTCAAACGAACCAATGCGTGGATCAGCTTGCAGTTTATTGATCACCTCAAACACACCCTTCTCAGGGCCAGAGATCGTGGCATTGATACCTTCTGGCGCAAGCGTAATCGTACCCTTCACATTACGCTGAATCATGGCGCGCTTAATCGGCACGCGCATCGCTTCGCATTCTGCTAGCGGCGTGAATTTATAGAAGGTCGAAATGGTATATTGCTGTTCCATGGCCTTCATTTGCCAAAAAACCGATCATTTTGCAAGTGTTATGAAGTTTATAAGCCTCTAGAAAAAAGGCGGACTGAGGGCGACTTGCAGAGCTTATCTGACAAGGTCGTCCCCAGCCAGCACGGGAGGTGCCTGTTTGCGGCGCGTCAGGTCGTGCTTGAAAACCTTCGCGCCGGCATCTCATGGTCCTAATTGCTTACCGAGCGTTGTGGACCGAATATCGCGTTCTGTGCGACGTGCTGCCGAGAAATGGAATTGGGTGGAATGGACTCGAAAACTGCTTAACTCGTCGTTTGCCGTTTGCTTAGTCACATTGAAAGAAGGAGTTGCCGTTTTGGCTTTTAGATATCACTCATTCACCGCTCAATGCTCATTCTCTTTCTACGTTTTTTTTGCTTTTGTTTTTCTTGTTAAATTCAATATAGCACTGAATATTTCATTCGTTTGTTACAGTTTTGTGAAGATTAATTTTGTGGATTATTCTTCCAAATTGCATCAAGCGTTTCTTTACGACGGCTTCCTTTTTTATAGGAATTATAGTGCGTTGGCTTTTTCTTATAGTAATCCTGATGGTATTCTTCTGCCGGATAAAAGATTGTCGCAGCCTTAATCTCTGTCACAATTGGTTTATCCAGCACGGCCTGACGTTTAGCCTTTGATTCTTCAGCTAATTCTCTTTGCGTCTCATTTACATAATAAATGCCAGTGCGATATTGCGATCCGCGGTCATAAAACTGACCGCCCGCATCGGTCGGGTCGATATTATCCCAAAATACTTCCAGCAAACGCTCATAAGATATCTTGCTCTCGTCATAGAGCACCTCAACCGCCTCTGTATGACCAGATTTACCCGTACCCACCGCTTGATAGGTTGGATTTTTTACGTGCCCATCGGTGTAGCCAGAGGTCACACTATTAATACCATTCAACTCTTGTAGCTCGGCTTCAATGCACCAGAAGCAACCACCTGCAAAAATCGCACGCCCCATCTCAGTATCATTACCCATTTCCTGCTCCGCAATACTAACGCTTGAGATCAAACATCCGATAAGAAAGAGAAGATATCGCATGCCTATTCCTCAAAATCCTTCAAATACTCGCCATAGCCTTCTTTTTCTAAATCTTCCTTAGGAATGAATTTAAGCGACGCCGAATTTATGCAATAGCGTAACCCACCTTTTTCTTTCGGCCCATCAGGGAAGACATGCCCCAAATGCGAATCCGCTGTAGCAGAGCGCACCTCGGTGCGGGACATGAACAGCTTGTTATCTTCCTTTTCAACAATTTCACTTTGCTTCAATGGCTGGGTAAAGCTAGGCCACCCTGTGCCCGAATCGAATTTATCTTTAGATGAGAACAAGGCTTCACCACTCACCACATCCACATAAATCCCTTCGCGCTTATTATCCCAATATTCATTGTGAAAGGCAGGCTCTGTGCCATCATGCTGTGTCACCTTCATCTGCATATCATTTAGATGGTCTAGTTTCTTTGCTTCATCATTCATTTCGGCCATTGCTCCTGCTGATAAATATATCATCAACCCTACGGTGATTACTGCTAACTGTGCCTTCATATCATCCTCACATCTGCTTGATACATCTAACATAATGCATTTCAAATGAGATGGAAGCAGACGGATTGTATTAAATTAATCCAAAGGATTTAAATGAATAATGCTCGGACTCGCTGACAATCACATGATCATGAACCGTAATATTCACGGCTCGCGCCGCCTGAATAATTTTTTGCGTCATATCAATATCAGCCTGAGAAGGGGTGACATCACCGCTGGGGTGATTATGCGCTAAGATAATAGAAGAGGCGGAAAGCTCTAATGCGCGCTTCACCACTTCACGTGGATAGACCTGCGTATGATTCACTGTTCCCTTCTGTTGCACCTCATCGGCAATCAGCGTGTTTTTATGATTCAGAAAGAAGATACGAAATTGCTCTATCTTTTCTGCACCCATGACTAATCGACAATAATCAAGTAATGCCGTCCATGATTGAATAACAGGACGCTCCATCACAGGCGCCTTAACTACACGCTGCACAGATGTCTCTATAGCCTTTAGGGTTGCTACCACCGCATCGCCAACCTCTGCCACCTTGCGCAATTCCAATTCCGGTGCACGCACGACTTTTTCATAAGAGCCAAATGTTTTTAGCAAACGTTTAGCTAATGGCTTTACATCCCCGCGTGGCTTGGCGTTGAACAATAACAACTCCAGCAATTCATAATCTGAAAACTGCTCCTTATCCGACGATAAAAATCGTTCTCGAAGCCGTTGGCGATGGCCTATGTAATGCGGTGTTTCATCAGACATGATTGTATTCTTTATGCTTATTTAATGATGTCAACAGGTCTATGGAGATGCGATTGACAAGAGAGGTGCGAAACATAATTCTAGCATCAAATAATAATAAAAATACATCACGAGCGAGAGCAATATTATGTCATTGGCACAACCGAAGGCGCATTCACAATTAGACGATATTCGTCACCTCATCGAATCACACCATGAATGGCTACAAAGTGGTGGCCGTAATGGGCGTCGCGCTAATTTTTCGGGTATGGACTTTCAGGGGGTAGACCTTCGTGGATGCTATCTGCCAGAAGCAAATTTCCGTGCAGCCAACCTTCGTGGCGTTGATATTTCCGGATCAGAACTTCAAGGCGCAGATTTTTCTGAAGCAATTATTGAAAGCGCGAATTTCTCTGACTCTAAACTTGATGGCGCAAACTTTACCCGAGCTCGTGGTAATGGTGCATACTTCATGCGCGCATCTATGGTGGGTGCAAACCTGACCGCATCAAGTTTTGAAGAAGCCGATTTATCGCAGACCAAGCTTGCTGCTAGTAAATGCCGCGAAATGTTGGCTACACGCACCATCTTCACCTATGCCGATTTTGACTGCGCCATCATGCGCTATATGAATGCGACAGAGGCCAATTTTGACGGTGCAAACCTATCGCAAGCAGATTGTCGCGATGGCGTCTTTCAATATGCGAAATTTAAAGAATCAAATGTTGCGGCTGCAAACTTCCGCAAAGCAAATCTAGATCAGGTGTCTTTCAGCCATGCGAACTTCTCTAAAGCCGTTGAGTTAGACCCAACCTATCACATCCGCTCGATTGAAGAAGAAAAGCGCGAAGTAAAAGAAGAGCTCAAGAATCTGCAAACCATGCGCGAAGAAATCGGCATGTATGAACAGCAGATCAACGAGCAGAAAAAGCAGATTCGTCTCAAGCGCCGCATTATGGACGGCCTCAATGATATGGAGCAGGAAGTTGGGGACTCGCTGAGTTCTTACATGAAAATCTTCCGTTTCATCTCTATCTTTTGGTTTACCGTTATCGCGCTTGTGGGCACACTGCTGCTGTACCGCGCGAGTAGCCTTGGGGTGAATGAGATGACACCTATGGAGATCGTGGTCATGTCCACCCTTATTTTGGGTGTGTTAGGTGCCCATGTGATCTCGGCTATTTTATCTCACACCATGTCACGTCGTTTTGCATCTTATGTTCGCATGCGCCATGAAAAGCTGGGGATGCTAGGCTCAGAGCAGCAAATCAACCTGAAAACCGGCGACCGCCCTGTGCAAATGACACTTGGCGAATCTGATGCGCCTAAGCCACAGCCTACGGTTCAGGACGATACCGGCGTTGTTTATCTTTAAGTCTTCGGCGATTACTTGCCAATAAGCGCATAAATGCGCTATCTTTCTGCGTTAACAAATCAGAGGAATCGATGAGCATTAAGAATATCTGTGTCTTCTGCGGCGCGCAAAACGCCGTGCCAGAAAAACACTTGGAATTAGGTACGCAATTAGGCGAAAAAATGGCCGCTAACGAGAAAACGCTGGTTTATGGCGGCGGTGACTGCGGCGTGATGGGACGCATCGCCAATTCAGTCATGTCAAAAGGCGGCTGGGTAACGGGCGTATTCCCGCGCAGCCTACGCAATATTGAGAATGAACATCAATCGCTTAGCGAGATCATCATTGTTGATGGTATGCATGAGCGCAAACAAATCATGTATCAGAAGTCCGATGCATTTTTGGTGCTACCCGGTGGTTTCGGCACCATGGATGAGCTGTTTGAAATCCTGACATGGAAGCAGCTACAACTGCATGATAAACCGATCATTATCTTCAATCACGAAGGCTATTGGGACCATCTGGTCGCATTGATGGATAACATCATCAATACCGGCTTCGCCCGTGAGGAAAACCGCTCATATTACAAAGTGGTTAACTCTATGGACGAGCTGCTGCCACTGATCGAGATGTAAAGCTTCTTGACGCACGTCACCTGCTGTCGTAAACCTGCAATCCTTCAAGAATTGGCGTAAGCGCCATGATATTGGGGGCGATTAGCTCAGTTGGTTAGAGCGCTACGTTGACATCGTAGAGGTCGGTGGTTCGAATCCACTATCGCCCACCATTTTCCCTTTTAATATCAAAGTGATACTAACGCGCGGCCTTTTCTTTCTTTTCTTGGCTTGCTTATAACCTCTTGATTTGTGATACTATAAATCAGTTAGTTAGCCCTTTCATTTTACAAACTTTTTACAAAGAAATCATAGCTTCGTGGGAAGAAAAGCATCTGATAAATCTAGAGAAATTATTGAAGGGGTTTATATTCGACAAGTAAATGATGCCCCGATTTGGCAATGTTATTTTCGACTTGATGAAGAAACCTTCCGTAAATCGACAAAAAAGAAGGATGAAGGTGAAGCAGGAATGGTTTGTTTGAAGTGGTATAATGACGCAAGATTCAAGCGAACCCAAAACCAAAGCATTAAGCACTACAGCTTCAAAAATCTTGCTGCATACTTTTTAAAACGTCCAAACGCCGATAATAGCAAATACAAAGCTGAAACTATTTCGAGGCACTTTTTACCATTTTTCGAAAAATTTGATGATCTAAATAAAATCGACAATACTGTCATCGCCCAATATAATCACCATCGGAACGAAAAATCAGAAAAGTCTTTATCTCCCAAAACCTTGCACAGAGAGCTTTCAGTTCTTAATGCGATGTTCAAATATGCCGAAGAGCTTAAATGGATAACTCATATTCCCAAAATTCCAATTCCATCGCTGAGAGGCTATAATGTCAGAGGAAGTCATTTTGATGAAAGCACGTATTCTAAGTTACATAATATTGCCCGTAATCGAATAGAAAAAGCATCAAAAGAATCTGACAAGCGTACAAGGGCAATGCTGTATGATTATATCATTTTAATGGCAAATACGGGTATGCGAGTAGATGAAAGCCGTACTTTGAAATGGAAGCATGTTGCAAGTGACTTTGGTTCAATTACTTTAGAATATGCGGGCAAAACTAA
>JALEGK010000058.1 GCA_022763105.1 Rickettsiales bacterium
TATGATTTGGGGGCGAATCAGGTGGTGCCTGAGGCGTTGGAATCTAGTTTGCAGCTAGCACGCGGGGTGATGGAGAATGCTGGTGTGCCTGAAGATCAGCTTGAAGATATCATCAACCATAGCCGCGTGAATGCCACCTTATGTAAAGATTAGATAAGGTGGATGGTAGGGGTAGAGGGACTTGAACCCCCGACAAAGGCGTTATGAGCGCCCTGCTCTAACCACTGAGCTATACCCCCAGATCCAAGTGATAGCATTAACTAGCAAACTCTTGGGTTTGGTCAAAGGGTAATCTGATATTACCAGCTTAGGTTATTTGTCGGAGTTGAGCCGGCGGTGAAACGACAATAGGTGAATCCTTCGTTCCAAGCCTGTTTGTACAGCTCGTTGCTGCCCATTTCTGGGCGCTTTTTAAAGCCGAACATCATTTTGTAAAGTGGGCCGCCTTGTGCGGATAGACCGGTGTCACACCCATCTTCCCAACCTAAACGGTATTCTTTAGGGCCGGTGGGGTTCACAAAATACAAAGAGGCTGGGCGACATGCGCTGACCGCCAATGCAAAGAGAACAATAAGTAACACTTTTTTCATAGCTTAAGTATAGCAGAGCCAATTCACAATAGTTTGAAGATTGCGTGACAGTTTGCGCTTGAAGAATAGGCTTAAACTGAGTATTGCGAAGTGAAATCGGTGGGAGATAGGCATGGTTATTGGTAATAAAACGGTTATTGGTCAGGAAGAGTGGTGTGCACTGCCAGATATTGGCCTTCCAGCCATAAAAGCACGTGTTGACTCAGGGGCAAAAACCTCGTCATTACATGCGGTTAATATAAGAACTAAAGAAGAGGGTGATGATACGTATGTTACCTTTGATGTTCACCCTATTCAGAAAAGTCGAGCCATTAAAAAGCGCTGCCGCGCGAAGCTGATGGACCGTAGAAAGGTCAAAAGTTCGAGTGGCCAGACCGAGCAACGCTACGTGATTCAGACGCCGGTTACTATCGGCGATACCACTTGGATGATCGATGTCACACTGACCAATCGTGACGATATGGGCTACCGTATGTTGCTGGGTCGTCAAGCGATGGAGAACCGCTTTTTGGTTGATCCGGCGCGTTCGTTTTTGACCGTCCAAATGAATGATCAGGATGCGCGATTGCTCTATAAATCGGTGCAGCCATCTAAACGTAAGCTTAAAATTCTGCTGCTCGCGAGTAACCCGAGCCTGTATTCAAATATGCGTATTATGGAGGCAGGAGAGCAACGCGGTCATGAGATGTTGTTCGTCAATATCCGCCATTGCTACATGAATATCGGTGCCAATAACGCGGTGGTGCATTATCGCGGCGGTGAGGCATTTGAAGATGTGGATGCGGTGATTCCACGCATTAAGCCTTCTGTTACCCATTATGGTTGTTCGGTGTTGCGCCATTTTCAGGCGATGGGTGGCTATTGTTTGAATGACTCAATTGCCATTGCGCGCTCACGCGATAAGCTGCGCACGCTGCAAGTGCTTGCTGGGCATGGCATTGACATGCCGATTACGGGTTTTGCCAGCTCGCCGCAAGATACCAAAGACATGATCAAGATTGTGGGCGGCGCGCCGTTGGTTGTGAAACTACTGGAAGGCACGCAAGGACGCGGCGTGGTTTTGGCAGAAACCAACAAGGCGGCGGAGAGTGTGATCAACGCATTCAAAAGTTTGAATGCCAATATTCTGGTTCAGGAATTTGTTAAAGAAGCGCAGGGCAGTGATATTCGCTGCTTTGTCGTGGATGGTAAGGTCGTGGGCTCGATGCAGCGTACCGCGCAAGAAGGTGAGTTCCGTGCGAATCTGCATTTAGGGGGTACGGCGAGTTCTGTGCGCATTACACCGACTGAGCGTAAAATCGCGGCGCGTGTGGCCAAGATTATGGGCCTGAAAGTCGCAGGCGTTGATATTATCCGCTCAGCATCTGGCCCTAAAGTGTTAGAGGTGAATTCATCACCGGGACTAGAAGGCGTGGAGCAAGTAACCGGTAAAGATATTGCCGGCTTGATGATTGAGTCGATTGAGAAGAAGCTCGAGAAGTAATTACACTCTTACTTATAATCGTACAGGGATGCCGTCTTGCTGCATCTGCTGTTTGACCTGATCAATCGTGTAGGTTCCGAAATGGAAGACCGATGCGGCAAGTAGCGCGCTGGCATGGCCTTGTGTTACCCCTTCAGAGAAATGCTCTAACGCACCCACACCCCCTGATGCGATCACGGGAACGGTGACGGCGTCGGCAATGGCGCGCGTCATGGGCAGGTCAAATCCAACTTTGGTGCCGTCGCGATCCATCGAGGTAACGAGTAATTCGCCCGCACCATATTCGACCATTTTCTTTGCCCATTCGACCGCATCTATGCCGGTTGGGTTGCGTCCACCATGGGTGAAAATTTCGAATTTACCTTCGGCGACTTGTTTGGCATCGATGGCAACAACAATGCATTGCGCGCCGAATTTAGCCGAAGCTTCGCGCACGAATTCAGGGTTTTTGACGGCTGCAGTGTTGATGGACACTTTGTCAGCGCCTGCGAGAAGCAGTTTGCGGACATCGTCAATGGTGCGCACACCGCCACCGACGGTGACGGGAATAAAACAGACTTCTGCCACGCGCTGCACGACATCGAGAATGGTATCGCGGTTTTCGTGTGAGGCAGTGATGTCTAGAAAGCATAACTCGTCCGCGCCTTGCGCATCATAGATTTTGGCTTGCTCAACGGGATCACCGGCATCCACCAAATCAACGAAATTGACGCCTTTTACCACGCGTCCGTCTTTGACGTCGAGGCATGGGATGATGCGTGTCTTCAGCATAGTTACGAAACGAGCCTTAGGGCTTTTTCTGGTTCGATGGCGCCGTCATACATGGCGCGGCCAATGATCGCACCTTCGATACCGCTTTGCGAGAAAGCCTTGATCGAGAGGAGGTCGTGAATAGACGATACGCCGCCAGACAGAATGACGGGAGTAGAGATGCGCTCGGCGAGTGCCACGGTCTCTGGGATGTTAGGGCCTTGCATGACGCCGTCGCGATCAATGTCGGTGTAAATGATCGAGCACACACCTGCATCTTCATATTCGAGTGCTAAATCGACAGCGCGGCGGTCAGAAACATTTTCCCAGCCTTCGGTTGCGACGTTTCCGCCTTTGGCATCGATGCCAACGGCAATTTTGTTTGGAAATTCTTTGCAGGCCTGCTTCACGAAGTCAGGGTCGCGTAATGCTTGGGTGCCGATGATGACACGAGAGATACCTGCCTCAATCCAGTTTTCAATATCTTTGATGCTGCGAATGCCGCCACCCAGCTCGACGGGTATGTTGATGGTTTCCAGCACTTGTCTGACGCTCTCAGCGTTGATTGATTTGCCTTCAAACGCGCCGTTCAAATCGACCATATGCAGCCATTTGAATCCTTGCTGTTCGAAGAGTCTGGCTTGATCAGCGGGGCTGTTCTCAAACTCGGTCGCCATATCCATATTGCCTTTGAGCAGGCGCACGCATTTGCCGTCTTTCAAATCGATCGCGGGGTAGAGGATCATGGGCGGCTTCCTTAGATCAGCTCGGAGAGCGGAGAGAGTTGTTTATAGAAGAAATGACCTGAGACCATGTTGCCATTCACATATTCATAGTGAGGCAGTACGCCCCATTCGATATATTCGCTTTCGCGGTAAAGCGTGATCGCTTTGCTTTGCGTGCTACGCACATCTAGTTTTAAACTAGAGAAGCCCTGCTTGGCGGCTTCGCGCTCTGCGGTTTCAAGTAGTTGTTTTGCAAGGCCATGTCCGCGTGCCCATGGTGCGACAAAATGCCCTTCAATACCGGCGCAGAAAGCCGAAGTCTCACGGCTTTTGCTTGGCTTTACGAGTTGGATAGATGCAACGATGACACCATCTAGACGACCCACAAATAAGGTGCGTTCAGGCACCATGAGTACGCCTTTCCAGTAAGATTCCAGCACTTCGCGAACAGGTGGGCTAACCCAATTAAAGCCAATGCCATCATCAATGGCATCTTCGGTTGCCTGACACAGATCAGACAAGTCAGCTCCTGCGAACTCGGTTAATTTCTCAACGGTGTTTGGCATGCTACATCCGTATGAAGTTATTCAGTAGTTTTAACCCGATCCTGTGGCTCTTCTCAGGATGGAATTGGGTGCCTATCATATTGTCTTTGCCAATGCACGCAGAAATTGGTCCGCCATAGTCGCTGATCGCTAAGCAATCTGCCGCATTTTTGCAGGTGGCATGGTAACTATGCACGTAATAGACGTGGTCGCCTGAGTGAATGTCATTGAAAATCGGGTGCTTTGTTTTAATGCTCAGCTCATTCCAACCCATATGCGGGATTTTGAGGTTATCGCCAGGTGCAATCGGCCCAACACTGCCTTCAATCCAGCCAAGCCCTTGGTGGGTGCCGTGCTCATAGCCCGTCTCCAACATCAATTGCATGCCGACGCAAATCCCTAAAAACCAAGTGCCTTTTTGAATCACGGCTTCTTGCAGCGCGTCTTTAAGGCCGTCAACTGCGAGCAGGCCGTTCAAACAATCGGCAAACGCGCCGACTCCGGGCAGAATAATATGTGATGCGTTCAGCACCTCTTCTGGCTTATCGGTGATGATAAGCTGCTGGCCTGTATCAGCAGCCTGAAGCTCAATCGCTTTGGCGGCGGAATGCAGGTTGCCTGATCCGTAATCGATGAGTGCGATGGTCATGGCTTATGCGTTGACCCACTCTGAGTGACTGTCAAAGAAGCGTTGTTCGGCGCGGGCTTTGGTCTCGCCGCTAACAATGGCAGAGGTAATAAAGCCGTCTTTGCGCAAACGTTTGCGCAGGAAATCATACCCTTCAAAACCCATCCAGAGTTGCAAGCCCAACTGCATAATGATGAGGCTGATTGGGTTAAGTCCTAGATATTGCACGCCTAGGCCGATTGCGGCATTGACCACGACAAAGATTGCAAGCATCGCCCACAAACGATGATAAATGGCCCAAAAACCATTCAGGAAAAAAGCCAAAAACGAGAAGCCTTCTGGCACAAAACGAATATCGTCGCCGCCATCGTCATCGTTGGGACGAACATGGACGGTGTAGAGTTTCAGCGATGACTGAAAACGTTTCAACATGGCTAATTGCCTAACTGTCCTTTGGTTGAAGGAATCGCGTCGCTTTTACGTGGGTCAATGGCAATCGCTGCGCGCAGCACGCGGGCGAGGCCTTTGTAGCATGACTCAACAATATGGTGGTTATTGATGCCGTATAGCGTTTCAATATGCAGGGTAGCGCCGCTATTCATAGCGAAGGCTTGGAACCATTCGCGGAAGAGTTCGGTATCCATATCACCCAGCTTTGGCTTGGTGAACTCAACATTCCAAATGAAGTAGGGGCGGCCCGAAATATCAATGGCGACGCGGGTTAGCGTCTCATCCATGGGAGATAACGCATCGGCATAGCGGGTAATGCCGCGCTTTTCGCCCAGCGCATCGGCAATGGCTTGGCCAACCGCAATACCGCAATCTTCCGTGGTGTGATGATAATCAATGTGTAAATCGCCCTTAGCCTTTACTTTTAGGTCAATCAGACTGTGGCGCGAGAGCTGCTCTAGCATGTGATCGAGGAAACCGATTCCGGTTTCAATCTCATATTCACCGGTGCCATCAAGGTTCACCTCGACAGAAATTTCGGTTTCTTTGGTATTTCGTTCAATTTTAGCGGTACGCATGGGTTACCCTTTCTTACACGCTCTTCTTGTGACGATTTTGGAGCGAATTGTCAATAAATGCCTTGAAATACGGCGCTTCTTCCCACACATATGCTGACATGATGCAACATGAATCAGAACAGACTTGGTATGGCACCACGATTATTTCCGTCCGCAAGGGCGATAAAGTGGTGATTGCGGGCGACGGGCAAGTGAGCGTTGGCCCCACCATTATGAAATCTTCGGCTAAGAAAGTGCGCCAATTAGCAGATGGCAGCATTTTGGCTGGTTTTGCCGGAGCGACGGCCGATGCGTTTACGTTGTTTGAGCGATTGGAATCGAAGCTTGAGAAGCATCCAGGCCAGCTTACGCGTGCTTGCGTAGAGCTTGCCAAAGATTGGCGGACGGACCGTTATTTACGCCGCCTAGAAGCAATGATGATTGTGGTCGATGAAACCACTTCGCTAGTGCTGACCGGAACGGGCGATGTGTTAGAGCCAGAAGATGGGGTGACGGCGATTGGCTCAGGCGGTAATTACGCACTGGCTGCAGCACGTGCGTTGAGTGATCGTGATGATATGGATGCGGAGGCGATTGCGCGCCGTGCCATGCAGATTGCCGCAGAGATTTGCGTCTATACCAATGAGAATCTGACCGTGGAGAGTTTGGAGAATAAAGCATGAGTGAGCTAACCCCACGTGAGATTGTTGCAGAGCTGGACCGCCATATTGTTGGTCAGAATGCTGCGAAGAAGGCGGTTGCCATTGCACTGCGTAACCGGTGGAGACGCCAGCAGGTCGAAGGCCCGCTGCAAGATGAAATTGTACCAAAGAACATTTTGATGATTGGCCCAACCGGTTGCGGTAAGACTGAGATTGCGCGTCGTTTAGCGAAGCTTGCGAATGCGCCATTCATCAAAGTTGAGGCGACGAAATTTACTGAAGTCGGTTATGTGGGTCGCGATGTCGAATCGATCATTCGTGATCTGATGGAATTTGCGCTGAATCTAAAGCGCGAAGAAATGCGCGCCCAAGTCAAGGTCAAAGCAGAAGAAGCAGCGGAAGAGCGCGTGCTAGATGCGCTTGTTGGCCCATCTGCTAGCTCTGAGACGCGTGAGAAATTCCGCTTTAAGCTGCGCAATAATGAGTTGGGTGACAAAGAGATCGAGATTGAAGTGGCTGAGGCCAGCGCAGATGGATTCTCTAGTTTTGACATTCCGGGGATGCCGGGTGGTCAGATGGGTGTGCTCAATTTGAGTGATATTCTGGGTAAGGCTATGGGTGGTCGCACCAAGACCAAACGCATGAATGTAGATGAAAGCTATGAAGTGCTCGTGCGCGAAGAAGCAGACAAGCTGGTCGATGAAGAACGCATCACCAAAGAAGCGCTGAATGCGGTTGAGAATCAGGGCATCGTGTTTATTGATGAGATTGATAAAGTTGCTGCACGCAATGATGTGCGTGGTGGTGAGGTGAGTCGCGAAGGGGTGCAACGTGATTTGTTGCCGCTGCTTGAAGGTACCACGGTGACCACGCGTTATGGTGCGATTAAAACCGATCATATTTTGTTTATTGCATCGGGTGCGTTCCATATGGCGAAGCCATCTGATTTGCTGCCAGAGTTGCAAGGCCGTTTACCGATTCGTGTCGAGCTGAAACCACTCACCGAAGAGGATATGCTGCGCATTTTAACAGAGCCGGAAGCAAGCTTGATGAAGCAATATGTCGCATTGATAGAGACAGAAGATGCGAAGGTGAACTTCACGCCAGACGGTCTGAAACAGCTTGCGGCGTTAGCGACCAAATTCAACAAAGAAGTTGAGAATATTGGTGCGCGCCGTCTGCATACGATCATGGAAAAGTTGATGGAAGAGATCAGTTTTGAATGCCCGGATCAGACCGGTATCGAGGTAGATATTGATGCGGCGTATGTCAGCAAGCAAGTGGCCGACATGGCGAAAGCCACGGACCTTGATAAATTCATCTTATAATTTTTGCGCGATTTTATCTTTGCGGTAACAATGCCAGCTTTGCACTTCAAACGGTTTGAGGGTGACGCTGTTTTGCGTGCCCGATACCCATTTCTCGGCTAGGCGCGGCTCGCTTGGTTTGTCTGCCCATAGTGGCTCGGCAATCCATTCACTCGCAGACCCTTTAGGCAGTTCTAGCGCCATTGCGACATCGATGGGTGCGGATTGCTCGGCATTGTGAGGGTTGCGGAGTGTGACAAGTCCTTCTTGTCTGTTCTCGTCGTAACACGCCCAGCCATAGATGTGGGATTGCGCCGGATCGCCGCCAACCCAATGTGTGTCTTTCATGAGCGGCTCAAACCGTTTGGCGAAAGCGATGCCTTCTTTAAGCTGCGCCCAATGGCGATCATTCAGCAGTGCGGGAGTGATGTATAGCTCTTGGAGTTGCGTGCCCGAGCCGAAGAAGCTGCGCACCTCTTCTTCGAAATCGCCGAACGGATCAGACTTTAAGTGTGTCGTGTGCTTGGCAAAAATAATGCCGTGTAGCATGAGCGAGTTCAGCGGGAAGAGCTGCGATTTTTGCACGACGTTAGCGTATGTGTCGGCGTCGCGGTAAGTAATCCATTGTTGGCGCTTGGTGCCTTTGCCGGCATATTCATGGTCTTTGCCGCCGCGCCAGATCGAGTCGGCATGGAACAGCCAGAAAGGCGATGGGAAGGTGCCGTAAGTGAGGTTTACATAAATCTCAGGCTCAGCGGTTCTGATCTCTTGAATCAGCGACATGGCGGCGTCAAAGTCGCTATCGAAACGGCTGCCTGCTATGGCGCTATCGATATTGCCCATACCGTCAATTTTGAATTGGTTGACGCCATAATCGCGTATCATCTTCAGGCAGGTATCGCGGAAACGTTTGTAATATTTCGGGCCAGACAGCGCGAAGCCGCCTTCATTCATTTCAAAGCCTTGGGTTTTGCCATATTTCATGCGTTCGGCTTTTTCATTGCCGTAGCCGCCCCAAGGCGACATCCACACACCCAATGCAGAGCCTGCTTTTTTAGCGGCTTCTGCCACACGTTTGAAGCCGCGTGGGAATCCTTTATGGAATCCCCATAGGGTTTTCGGGTCATCCCAGCCATCATCCATGAGGTAGGATTTGAGCGGCAAGCCTTTTTCTTTGAGGGTTTCAACCACGCCTAGCGCATCTTTCTCATCGAAGGGGTGATCGGCGAATCCGATATCGTACCAGCTATTATAATGCAGAAATGGGCGATAGGCATGGGCGCGTTCCTGCTCGATATAATTCAAGAAATCGCGGCGGATTTGGCCGGGGCGATAAAACCCAATGACCGAACTATAGGTTACGCTATTACCTTTCTTCAGTGGCAAGGTGCGTGGCAGATGCGCTTGTACCGTTTTTGATTGGATGGCGTGTAGGGCAAGTGGGTGCTCAAAACCGTAAAAGGCGTTGGCGGTTTTAAGCGGGCAACCTTTGACGGAGCCGGTGGGTTGTGCGCCATCCATATTGGCGTTGATCAGGTACACCTGAATCATATCGGTGTCTTGCTTGGCTTGAATCGTGCAGATTTGGCGCAAATAAGGCTGGTTGGGTTTGAGGATTGCCTGCCAGCGCACGATGAGCCCAGATTTGAGGTCCGAGAAATCGATGATCACGCTATCGGCTTGTTGCTTGATAATGGTGGCATGCATGGTGGACGGGGCTAGCCGTGTGCCATCTCGCATGAGTAATTCAAATGGTTCTGGCAGTGGCGTGCTGCCCAGCAATTGGTGCGTTAGGCTCTGCGGTAAAAAACTGCCGCAATTATTGCTCCAATGCGCTGATATTACGCCATTATTAAGGCTGACTGGCTGTGGCGCAAGTTGGCTGGTGGGGCAGGCAGCTTGTGCGGCAGGAGCAATGGCAATGGATGACATGAGTTGCATTAAGCGATTGATAAATTGTCGTCGGGTCATGTTTTTCTCCAATTGCTGCATGACAATTGGGAAGAAATTGGCATAATCCGCGCCATGATGCAAACATTCGACGGCCCTCAGCTTAAAGTCTATCTGGATAAGGTCATTGCTAATTACCAGATTCTGTCCAAGCAATTCAGCGGACAGGAATGTGGCGCGGTGATTAAGGCCAATTCTTACGGCCTTGGCATGGAGCAGGTTTCTGATGCGCTAGCGACGGCAGAATGTAACACGTTTTTTGTTGCGACCTTGGAAGAGGGAATCCAGCTTCGCCAATATCGGCCAAACCGCCGCATTGTCGTGTTTCATGGGGTTGGGCCAGGTGAGGCGCTGGCATTTGTAAATCATAAGTTGATACCGGTGCTGAATTCGCCGGAGCAGATTGAGCGTTGGGTGGAGGTCTCGAAAGAGCACCCCGATGCGCGCTCGGTACTGCATGTCGATACGGCCATGGGGCGATTGGGATTGAGCCAAGCTGAGTGGGAAGCACTCGATGCCGATATCATTGAAAAAGCGCAGGTGAGCTTGTTGATGTCGCATTTGGCGTGCGCGGGTGATCCAGAGCACCCATCGAATGCCATGCAGCTAGAGCTGTTTGAGAAGGCGCGTGCGATATTCTCTGGCATTCCGTGCAGCTTTGCTAATTCGTCCGGCGTGTTTTTGGATAAGCCGTGGCATTTCGATTTAGCGCGACCGGGGTGTTCGCTTTATGGCATTACACCGCATGAATCAAAGCCTAACCCGATGCATAATGTGGTCGAGCTTTCCTGCCCTATTTTGCAGATTCGCACCCTGGATCGTGACCAAAATGTTGGTTATGGCGCGACCAAGCATTGCAAAAAAGGTACGCGCGTTGCCACAGTAGCGGGTGGTTATGCCGATGGAATCCCCCGCTTGCTCAGCAATCAATTGCATGGATATTTAGGTGAGGTTAGAGTGCCGCTTGTGGGCCGCGTGACCATGGACATGTTATGTTTTGATGTGAGCGCGGTGCCAGAAGGGCAATTAAATGAGGCAGAACGCATCGTGCTAATAGATGAGCGACAGACAGTAGATGATATTGCACGCATGACCGATACGATCGGTTATGAAGTGCTGTGCCGTTTGGGCCGTCGTATCCGCCGTGTCTATGAGGGTGCGCCATCATGAACCCATTTGCACCGATAGGCCGTATTTTCTTGCGCTTTTTAGAAGCGATTGGCCGCTTAGCGATTTTTGCATGGAATGGTACGATTGACGCTTTGCGTCCGCCATATTATCCGCGCCAGATTTTGCGGATGATGATTGAGATCGGTTATTACTCATTGCCGGTGATTGGCTTAACCGCGATCTTTACTGGTGGTGTGTTAGCGCTTCAAAGCTACACGGGATTCTCGCGTTTTTCTGCTGAAAGCTCGATTGCCACCGTGGTGGTTCTTTCGATTACACGCGAGCTTGGGCCGGTGCTTGCGGGCTTAATGGTGGCGGGTCGTATTGGTGCTGCCTTTGCGGCTGAAATTGGCACTATGCGCGTGACTGAGCAGATTGATGCGCTGGTGACGCTATCGACGAATCCGTTTAAATATTTGGTATTCCCGCGCTTGCTTGCGGGCTTGCTCATGTTGCCATGCTTGGTGTTGGTTGCTGATATCATCGGCGTGTTTGGTGGTTACATTGTTAGCATTCAAAAGCTGGGCTTTGCACCAGGACCGTATATTCGAAGCACGCTCGAATTTTTAGAGACCAAAGATGTCGTCTCCGGCTTAGTGAAAGCTGGGGTGTTTGGTTACATCATTTCACTGATGGGCTGTTATCACGGCTATCATTCGCGTGGTGGTGCGCAGGGTGTCGGCGCGTCGACGACGAATGCGGTGGTGTCTGCCTCGATTCTGATTTTATTGTTCAACTATCTTATTACCGAATTGTTCTTTGCGATATGACCAAAAAGAAGCCAATCAAAATTGACATGAAGGACGTGCATAAGGCGTTTGGCCCGAAGCAGGTGCTTTGCGGCTTAAATTTGCAAGTGCCAGAAAAAGAGTCGTTGGTGATTATTGGCGGTTCGGGCACGGGAAAGTCGGTATCGATTAAGACGGTTTTGGGTTTGTTAAAACCGGATGCTGGTAGCATTAAAGTAGACGGCGAAGAAGTGACCAATTTGAGCACGCGTAAGCGCGATGAGTTGATGCACAAATTCGGTATGTTGTTTCAAGGTGCGGCACTGTTTGACAGTATGACGGTGTGGCAAAATATCTCGTTCGCACTCATGCAAGGTAAGGGCAAGCTTTCACCTGCCGATGCGAAAGAGCTAGCAGTAGAGAAATTGCGTCAGGTAGGATTGAAAGCTGATGTGGCTGATCTTTCACCATCTGAATTATCAGGCGGCATGCAAAAGCGTGTTGGCTTGGCGCGCGCCATTGCGGGTGATCCTGAAATAATTTTCTTTGATGAGCCAACCACGGGCCTTGATCCGATTATGGCAGATGTCATCAATGATCTGATTACTAAATGCCGTGAAGAGTTGGGCGTGACCTGCATGTCGATTACGCATGATATGGCGTCCGTTCGCAAAATCGCGACGCGTGTTGCGATGCTTTATGATGGCAAAATTATCTGGGAAGGTCCGGTAAAAGACATCGACAAATCGGGTAATGAATATGTCGATCAGTTTGTCAATGGTAAGGCCGAAGGGCCGATCAGTTTCGTCTAAATTTAATGTAGCTCATGCGGCATATTGATATGCCCTTCATGCTTATAATATTTCCCAACTTCTGTGATGGTTGATGTCGGCTGGCCCTGCATTGCGCTGTTCCGTGCTTCATTTAATTTCTCTTCAACTTGCTGCATCGAATCGACGACATGGACATCGAGCGCTTCTAGGCGTTCTTTAGGGATGTGCTTGAGTAATGGTCCGTAGAAATCGACGTCTTGGCCGCCAATATTCATTTTACTCATCACGACAATATGCTTGCCTTTCATTGATGGGTGACCTGCTTCTTTCATCATCAAAATCGCAGCAAGCTCTTGCACGGTTCCTGCGCCACCGGGAATCACAGCAAAGGCATCCGATGTTTTGACCATATATTCGATGCGTTCATAAATGTTTGCTGCATCATAATATTGATTTACGCCATTCGGGTTATCTTTGCTGAGCGGTTTTTTAAATATTTCTGGATGGTCCGCTTCAACCTCTAGAATATGGTCTGAACTGGATGCAGATATCCATCCTTTTTTGCCGTCTGATGTGTTGCGCACTTCGCGCATGCCGTCATAGACACTGCCCATCATTTCGCGGTCACCTGCGCCATAGACAAGTCCATAATTATTCTCGCCCAAGAAGGTGCCGAGCTGTTTGGCATCGTTATTGAGTGTTTCGTTTCGTGCGGTAGCAGAACAGAATACCGCAACATTAAAGCGACCCGACTCATTGATAGTCATCGGCCCTTGCTCGCGTTCTTCATGCGTGCTGATGAAGTTATTGCGTTGACCCTTTTGCAGCTCGTCTTGCAATTCTTTCATGGAGCTGACTTCACTTAAAAGCAGGCGAGACTGGTCAAACACCATCGCGTTATTACGCATGTGATCGTACAGCTCTAGTAAATCACCCCAACAATTTTTGTGGTTATAGACAATGAATGGTTTGTCGATATCGCGCGGGTGAATTTGTCGTGCGACGATGGCTGAGAAGAATGTGAATAGCTGATCAAAGAATTGCGGATCATCTTTTGCGGGTGTGTTGTGATCGCGCGGCATAAGTACAAATGCATCGGCGTTGCCTGCCAGATCCGTGATCTTATCGTTCCAATCATTCGTGGCGCCTAGGTCTTTCAAGGGAAGTGACGTGCTGATTGAACCTTTAATCTTGGTCGCATCTTTCTCATCATGACCAAACACGCCAATGCGGTATGGCAGTTCTGCTTGTTTACGAATAGGTGGGATGCGCTGCGCGGTGAATTCGTTTTTTAATTTGCCGTTCTCTAGCATGCCTGTGGCCTGCATGAGTGTGCGTGCTGCTTCACCTCTTGGGCTGTATTTGAACCATTCATCCCACGACATTTGTGCGCGTGTTTTATGTTCTGCTACTCCTTGCGATACCGGAATCTGATAGTGGAAAGAAGTTGGCACCGTAGTTGGCGGATAGGGCTTGTCGGCGATGGTGTCATTGGTCATGGCGGAGTAGAATTTGATTTCTTCATCGACATTAAGTGGTTTGCCTTCACCTCCCATTCTATATTCAGGATTGAGCGCTATCTTGCGCAATGCGAGTACGCTGGTTGAGTGAGCCTCTGGGCGTGCGGGTGATTCTTTGATCTCTTCACGATTCACGCGGTTGACCTCATCCCAGAAGGCGGATTCGCCGAGTGCGCTGTTAATGGCCGGGCCAAATTCAACGCCGGGGAAGTGTTTTGCATTAAAGACATAGCCCGGTTTTAGGCCCAGCTTTTCTAAATCCATATGCTCTAGGATACGTTCATCTTCCAGATGGAGGCCCGAATCTTCAGCCAGTAGATAAAGATTGTTGGGGTCGATACCGGCATTGCGCAAATCATCGGTAAAGGCGCCTGGCTGATCACCGATTTGTTGTATGAGTGCGTCGATGCCTTCATCGATTTTTTCTTTGGCGTTGGCGGCA
>JALEGK010000059.1 GCA_022763105.1 Rickettsiales bacterium
CCAACCGATGCGCAGTGGGATGCGCTCATTAAAGAATATAAAGCGCCTCAAGACCGTCTTGATGCGTCATTGGTTGCGGTGATTGTGCCTGTTTATCGCGGCTATGACGAAACGCTCACCACGTTATACACGACACTGGCAACGCAGAATGAAACGGCATTTACTCTGACCGTTATCAATGATTGCAGCCCCGATGATGAATTGACAGAGGCTATTGATAAGCTAGCGGAAGCCAACCTGTTTCAACTGATTAAGCATGAGAAGAATTTGGGGTTTGTGCGATCCGCTAATGAAGGGATGCGTTTGCACAAGCATCAAGATGTCGTGCTGTTGAACGCGGATACTGAGGTTTATGACACATGGCTTGATCGTTTGTGTGAGGCTTTAGAACGCAACCCGCGCAATGCATCGGCGACACCATTCTCTAACCATGCAGAGCTATGCAGTTACCCGCGCGCGTTCCATAGTAATCGCCAGGCGTTGGAATTATCGTATCGCGAGCTTGATCAGCTTGCCGCATACAGCACGCATGACTACACACCTGAACTACCGACTGGTGTCGGCTTCTGTATGATGCTTCGTCGTGCTGCCCTTGATGAGGTCGGCTATTTCGATGAAGATACATTTGGTCGTGGGTATGGTGAGGAAAATGATTGGTGTTTGCGTGCGACCGATTTGGGGTGGCGCCACGTATTAGCGGGTAATGTTTTTGTCCGACACACTGGATCGGTATCGTTCGCTAGCCATAAAAGCCGCCAATTGAAACGTGCGCTTCGCAAGATAAATCAAAGACATCCACACTATCGTGAGCTTGTACGAGCGTTCAAAGACGAGGACCCGTTACGTGCGTATCGTCAGCAGCTCGATCTCGCCCGTTTGCAGTATTTAGGCAGCGGTCAGGCAATCTTGATGATCAGCCATAATGCTGGCGGTGGGACAGAGCGTCACGTGAATGAGATGAGCCGCCTGCTCGCCAAGGAAGGGGTGACGGTTTACCGCCTAAGCCCTGATGCACGCGAAGCTTCTCGCCTGCGCTTGTGGCATGAAGATGCGCCTTACTGCCCTAATTTAACCTTTGACATTGATCATGATCAGGAAAATTTGGTGGAGTGCCTGAATAGTCTTGGTGTGCGCCACATGCACTTGCATCATTTACTCGGGTTCCCGCAGAGCATGGCTGTGTTCATAGAAAAGCTCGCACGTGATATGAGGTGCGAATATGACGTCACCATGCATGATTACTACATGATCTGCCCAAGCATTAACCTCACCTATGAGAAACCATATTACGATGGTGATCCATGTGCTGAGATTTCTCATGAATGGGCGAGTGCAAACCCTACTCCTGCTGGAAGAACGCCAATTTGGCAATGGCGTGAGCGTCACAAGAAACTACTGAATCATGCACGCCGTGTGTTTACCCCTAGCAATGACACCGCCACACGTATTCAAAAATATTTCCCTGAAGTGAATATATATGTCCGCCCGCACCAGGAGGTGTTTACTGACCAGCACGACCTGTATCGTGAACATCGGCCTGATACACCGCTATCCATCGCCGTGATCGGTCATTTGACTCTACATAAGGGCTTAAAGGTCATTTTAGAGATGGCTCAGGATGCTAAGGCCAGAAATTTACCTGTTCATTTCCATGTGTTTGGTAATGCCGCTCAAGAGAATCAATTAAAACGCACCGGTCATGTCACCTTGCATGGTGAATATGCCGAAGATGAAATTGCCGATAAGCTGGATAAAAGCGAATGCCATATCGCGTTTATTCCCTCTGTATGGCCTGAGACTTATAGCTATACGCTCTCTATTGCCCTCGCATGTCAGCTTTATCCCGTAACGTTTAATGTCGGTGCGCCTGCTGACCGTATGCGTCAGGCGGGCTGGGGAGAGATCTTGCCGCTGGAATGGATTCATGTGCCTGCCAATATCAATGACACGTTGCTGAAATTACAAACGCAGAAAGCACCTGCCGATCTGGCTGATCGTGTGTTCCATAGCTATCCGGATATGTTGGCGCAATATTATGGCGGATTAGACGTTTTCTCATCCGAGGCAAATGTTGAGCGTTATCCTAATCTCGCTGAGACAAACGCTTCGTTATAGCTCGATAATAACATCATCTTCTTCTGCCTCTTCAGTGACTAATTCACTCGCTGAAACAGAGGTTTCTGGCTGATCGAAATCACCAATATGCACGGTCTCTTCTTCAGGCTCTTCTGCCATATCCGCCGAGATGGTTTCTTCATTGATTTGGTGCCAATCGAGGACACTGGCTGCTACCTGATCAGATAGCATCGCCTCTTCTTCGTGCTCGCTTTGCAGGTAAGAGAGTGAAAGCTCGCGGAAGATATAATCCAGAATAGAGGATGCCGTGTCGATCGCCGGATTACCCTGCACATGGCCGCTTGGCTCGAAATGACATGAGCGGAACGCATCGACAAACGATTCTAGTGGCACGCCATATTGCAAGCCGATAGAAACGGCGATTGCAAATTGATTGATCAGCGTGCGGAACTTAGCGGTTTGCTTTGGCACATCAACAAAGATTTCACCAAGCTGGCCGTCCTGATATTCGCCCGTGCGCAGATAGACTGTTTGGTTACCAATGATAGCCTTTTGCGTGTAACCACCTCTGCGTAGTGGCAGTTCGCGGCGCTTCTGGGCCATGCTTTCGATGAGCTTAACTGCCATCACCCGTGGTGAGGTCACCACAAACTCTGTTCCGTGATCATCGACCTCATCACCTGCCATATAATGCAGCTTTTCATGCAGGCCACAGCCTAGACGATGCAGCGATACATTCTTTAGGCCAGCTTTCCACGCGCTTGTTAGCCAGTCGCGTGTATCATGAATGGCGGCGTTATTCGGAGTCACAATACGATGAGCAATACCACCAGAAACAAATGACTGGATAGACCCCATCATTTTGATCTGGCTCTCAACCGATACAAAGCGTTCCTGATCGAAGCTTGTTAGCGTGCCATCATAGATAGCCACATCCTCGCTACGTAAGTGAGGTGCGCCCTGCATGCACATGGTACCACACGCATAGGTTCCGGCTTGCTCAATCTCATGTGGCATAAAGCCTAAATGAGAGAGCACATCGAAATTGGCATCATACATTTGGGCATCATCAAGCCCCAATACATCGCGGCAGAATCCTTCACCCAAGGTGAATGGGTCAAACGCGGCCTGTAGCGAGATAGCATGTGGCAACATTTCCTCGACACGTTCTAGCTGCTCGACACCAAAACCTTTGGCGCGCAGCATTTCGTGATTGATGAACGGTGCATCAAGCAGAGATCCGCAGCCTTTGACATAGCGCACGATGTCATTGATCTGTTCTGTTTTATATCCCAGACGTTGCAGTGACTGCGTGATATGCTTTGGTACATATTTTCGGAATTTACCCTGCGCTTGTGCCGCATATTTTACAACACCAAATTCCGGCATGACCGATAGTGAATCTGCATCGAGTAAACGCGCCGCATTAGGAGCTTTGGCAATGGCAGATATCTGCGCATTACTATAGCCAAATTCATCGCCCATGATGATGGCTTTATCCCAGATACGCTGAACCGCATCGCTTAAGGTTTGCTCCGGCATAGAAGCGTGGTCTAGCGCTGTTGGCTGCACATGTAGGTTGCCTAAATGCTGGGTACGGCCATGTGCTGCTTCGTGATGACGATGTAGCAGGCGCATCATGCCTTCGCGGTTAGAGGAGAAGGCTTCGAATGCCCCCAATTCTTTTGCCATTTCGGCAGAGGCAACATAGCCACTTCCCGTCATAATGGCGGTGACGGCCGAAGCGATAGCACGTGCTTCGTCGCTATCATAGGCATAGCCCATGCGCATCAGTGCCGCAGCTAGATTACAATAGCTGAGCCCGATTGGTCGGTATCGATAGGTGTTGCGAGCAATTTCACGCGATGGGAACTGCGCCATGCTAATAGCAATATCAAGCATGACCGTCATCAATCGGCTGGCATGTTCGAATGACTCGCAATCAAATTCGCCTTCCTCAGTAATGAAAGCTAGCAAATTCATGGTCGCAATATCGCATGCCGTATCGCTTAAAAAGGTGAATTCCGCTTGTGGGCTTGACGCATCAATACGTCCGTCCTGATGGCAGCCATGCCAGAATTGAATGGTATCATCAAACTGAATAGATGGGTCGCCCGTCGCCCAACTGGCTTGGGCTAATTGATCGAGAATTTCGTCTGCATCAACGACTTCGATCTCGTTCTTTTCAATACGGTCTGTTAAAGACCAACCGCTTTGCTCATGCGCGGCAATTAGGAATTGGTCTGGCACTCTAACTGCAAGTTTTGCGTGGTGTGCGCCAACATTCATGAAGACATCGGACTCGCCACCAATAGAGTAAAGCGGGAAAATAATATCAGTGATACCTTGCTTCGCGTAATCGAGAATGCGCGCAATATAACTCTCTGGGATCATGGAGCGGCGCGCTTGACGAATCGCATGCTTAAGACGCTCATTGGTTTCCGGATCGTATGGTGTTTCACTGTCGGATTGTCTGATAGCCTCTACCACGCGGCATAGCTGCTTGCGCATTTGCTTTGCGCCGGTGATCATTGCTGCGGCTTTATGCTCTTCTTCGACTTTCCAGCAGATAAACTGCTCGATATCGGGGTGATCCATATCGATCATAACAAGTTTTTCGGCTTGCGTTTTTGCGGTCGAAATAGCGGCCGCCTTATCGCCTACAGATAAGAAACGCATGAGGCCAGCGGTCTGGTCGTAGAAGCCCTGGCTTTCTTTGCTGCTACGAATGCTCGACATATTGCAGCCAGCACCAGAGCCATAAAGGAACACTTTTGCTTCGCGCTCCATAAGGCTCATGACACCATCATGCTCGCTGACATCGCCGCGCATATTCTGAATAAAGCAATGGTGGTGTAATGGTCGCTCGTAAGCGTTTGGTGATTTGAGTATTTTGCCGCTCTCTGCATCTACATAACAATGACCTTGCGGCTTACCCTCTATACCATACGCCCAATGCAGACCCGTATTGAGCCATTGGGCAGATGCCGGAGCAACAATTTGGTTGGCAAGTGCGTACAGGCATTCATCGTAGAACGCCTTGGCATCACCCTCAGAGTCAAAGTAACCTAGCGTCCACCCCCAATAGGTCCATGCGCCAGCCATGCGATGAAAGACATCTTTAGCCGAAGATTCGCTGACAAAACGCTCTTCTTTTTGTTTATCTAGCAAGGCATCTTTATCTGCTTCATGACGTTGCAGCCAGACAGGAACGCCCTCTTCTTCAACCGGCTTTAGGCTGGTTGGGATTGCGTTTTTAACGACGTAATGACGCACTAAAAATTCTGAGGCGGCATAAGACCATTGCGATGGCACCTCAAAGTCTGTGACGCAAAAGCTTTGCTTAGGATCGGGATTACAGATTTCTATGTCGATGCGCTTAAACGCTACCGATGAAAGAACGTGTTCTTTTTGTTTGGTGAAATGTCTTTTAATACGCATAACCGGCGAGCCCTACCCCTTCAGAGCTATTGTTGTTTCTCAAGTAAACGAAAAACGCTCGCCAATATTGTCAGGCCATTTATTGGCCCGTTATTAGTATTGTTTTTATCATGAGTAGTGTGTCTAGACTAAATCTTTTGCACTAAGTGTGGATAGTGAAAGGCACTATTCTTTGTCTTGTTTACAGCTTACTACTGTCAGGTCATACACTGGGTGCTCTAACGCTGAGAGCGCGGGGGAAGATGCAAACATCCAGCCAGAAAAAATCGTCTCTGGTCCTTCACCTGGTTTCTGATCAATCACTTCCATCAGAGCAGCATGTTCTGGTTTTTTATCAGCTGGCGCCGACCAACAGGCTTTAACATTGATGATTAAGTTTCCAAATTCAAGTGGTGCAATGATTGGGCCTTGAAGTGTCGAGGTGCGTGCGGTTACTTTATTCAGTGCGCGTAATTCGACAACCGTACCAGCGGCAGCTAGCGCATGACTATAAATAAGGCCGGTCAGAAGAATGGTGAGTATGTAGGTGAAGCTGGTCCGCATCTAGAAATCTAGACTAAAAGGATTATTGTCTTTTTCAGCATCACCCGATGATGTTGCCTGTGATTTTGAGCTATCATCAACACCGCCAGAACTAAATACAAATTTTCCGATTAACTCTTCAAAGCTAACAGATGATTGTGTGAACTTTATGGTATCGCCTGAATCCAGGGTTTTGTCAGACCCACCCGGTTCAAGCTTGATAAATTTCTCTCCAAGCAGACCAGATGACACAACCGATGCAGAGCTGTCTTCTGGTAGTTTAACATTTCCATCAATCATGAGGTGTGCGGTTGCCTGATAGGATTGCTCGTTAAAGCTCAGATCATTGACGACGCCAATTTTCATGCCAGCGACGCGCACATCGCTGCCATTGCTGATGCCGGTAATATCGTCAAAGCGCGCATTGACCACATAGCCGTCGATATTAGTGACGCTTCCCTGATCATATGCGAAATATAAAAAACCGCCAGCCACTGCTAGCACAACGGCGCCCATAATGGTTTCAATGATATTACGTGCCATGATTTACTCCGGTTTCCATGCAACATAATCAGCAGATGCTGCCGCACGTTCGCCTTTATTCATTAGGTGGCCTTCTGGCAAATAACGTTGTGCCGTACCTGTTGGGTTTGGCAGATGGTCTTTTTGCCATTCATGATCTTTTATTTTCTGGCCTTCTACTGGCACAGTGTCGTGGGTGTAATGCAGCCAGCCATGCCAATGTGGTGGCACTTTTGAAGGTTCCGGCAGGCCTTTATAAACCACCCAGCGCTTGGCGCGGCGGCCTTTAGGCTCGCGACGTTCTTGGTAGTAGCTATTACCAAACTCATCGCGGCCAATGAATTTGCCACGAAGCCATGTATTGATACGTGTTCCGATAGTAGCCATGAATCCCCAATATTAATTATCCAAGAAGCTACGCATTTTACGTGAACGACTTGGGTGTTTTAGCTTGCGCAGTGCTTTTGCCTCAATCTGACGAATACGCTCACGCGTCACACTGAATTGTTGCCCTACTTCTTCTAGCGTGTGGTCGGTATTCATGCCAATACCAAAACGCATACGAAGCACGCGCTCTTCACGAGGCGTTAGTGATGCAAGCACACGTGTTGTGACTTCACGCAGGTTCGAGTGAATCGCCGAATCAACAGGAAGCACGGCGTTTTTATCTTCAATGAAATCACCGAGATGCGAATCTTCTTCATCACCAATTGGAGTCTCTAATGACACAGGCTCTTTTGCAATCTTCATGACCTTGCGGACTTTATCGACTGGCATTACGAGGCGTTGCGCTAATTCTTCTGGTGTTGGCTCACGGCCAATTTCATGCAGCATCTGACGGCTGGTACGTACGATCTTGTTGATCGTCTCGATCATGTGAACCGGAATACGGATGGTGCGCGCCTGATCGGCAATCGAGCGCGTGATGGCTTGGCGAATCCACCATGTTGCATAGGTCGAGAATTTGTAACCACGGCGATATTCAAACTTATCGACCGCTTTCATCAAGCCAATATTCCCTTCCTGAATCAGATCTAGGAATTGCAGGCCACGGTTGGTGTATTTCTTTGCAATCGAGATTACCAGACGAAGGTTCGCCTCGATCATCTCTTTCTTCGCGCGGTTTGCTTCACGCTCACCCTTGCTAACAGCGCTAACAATACGCTTATATTCCTGAATGTCGGTGCCGACCTCATGCGCCACGCGCTTGATCATGGTGAGCAGGTCTTCAATATCTTCCGCGTTTTTATCGGCGTAATCTTTCCAGCCTTTACTCTTCAGCTTAGAGACACGCTTGAGCCAGTTTTCTTCCAGCTCGTGGCCCTGATACTCGCTCAGGAATTCTTTGCGGGATACTTTTGATTTTTCAGCAAGCTTTAGAAGCTGAGTCTCGTAAGCCAGTAATAGCTTATTGATGACTTGCAGCGATTCCATCAACTCTTCAACGCGTAGGTTGTTGAAGCGAATCGACATCATGGTTTCAACCAGCTCTTCATGCAGCTTGGTGTATTTGGTCTGATCGGCAGGTTTAAATTCGCCGTCACCCAATGCAGCGGCCAAGCGCTTTTCGTGCAGCTTGGTCATTTTCTTTGCGGTCTTAGAGAAGACGTCCAGCGTCTCAAGCACTTGTGGTAGAAGTGCGTTCTCCATGGCGACTAGTGATAATGAGGTATCGTCTTCATCATCCTCATCATCTTCTTCGCCTTCGCCCTCTTCATCACTATCTTCGTCTTCGTCGTCTTCAGATTTCTCATCTTTAGACTTCTTATCTTTAGATTTTTCGTCTTCGGACTTTTCTTCTTCTAGCGCTTCTTCGCCCTCTTCTTTCTCTTCCGCGTTTTCAGAGAAATTATCTTCGGTGCCTGCGCCGTAAGTCGCGTCCAGATCAACCACATCACGAAGTAGCATTTCGCCAGATGCCAAGGCATCGCGCCACATCAGGATTTCATTGATAACGGTTGGGCTTTCACACAAAGAGCGGATGATCATATCGCGGCCCGCTTCGATGCGTTTCGCAATTTCAATCTCACCATCGCGTGAGAGAAGCTCTACATTACCCATCTCGCGCAAATACATGCGCACAGGGTCATCGGAGCGACCATATTTGTCATCTTCAGCTACTTCTGTTGTGCTGCTATCTTCTTCAGAATCATCATCCTCAACCACAGCGACATCATCATCTGAGTCGGTGATCTCAAGCACTTTCACTTTTTCTTTCTCTAACGCGACGATCACATCTTCGATGGCTTCGGTTGAGATATCTTTTGGAAGCTGTTTGTTCAGCTCATCATAGGTGAGCACACCCTTGTGTACCTGTGCAAGCTTCACAAGCTTCGCCATCAACGCATCGGTGATTGGCGCTTCTTTTGCTTCTTTTTTCGATTTTGAGGTTTTGGTCTCAGTTGTTTTTTTGGTGCTCGACTTTGCAGTCGTCGCTTTCTTAGCTGATGTTTTGGTCACTTCGGTTTTTTTCGTCGTAGTTGTTTTTTTTGCGGGTGTTGTTTTAGCTGCCGCTGGTTTCTTGGCAACAGGTTTTTTAGCTGCCGTGGTTTTTGCTGGTGCTTTTTTTGCCGGCGCCTTCTTTGCGGGTGTTTTCTTTGCCGCAGTCGCCTTCTTCACGGGTGCCTTCTTTGCGGGTGTTTTCTTTGCAGGAGTCTTTTTAGTTGTGGCTGTTTTTTTAGCCGCCGTAGCCTTTTTGGCCGGCGCTTTTTTAGCTGCCGCAGTCTTCTTTACTGGAGCCTTCTTCGCCGTCGTGGCTTTCTTTGCGGGCGCCTTTTTGGCTGTAGCTGTTTTCTTTACCGGTGCTTTTTTAGCCGCCGTAGCCTTTTTGGCAGGCGCTTTTTTTGCCGGAGTTTTCTTGGTTGGTTTTTTAGCGGTAGTTGATTTCTTTGCAGTGGTTTTTGAAGTTGATCTAGCCATGCAAGCATTACCCTTTTTTATCTATTCACAGACACAGCCACAGGCTGCCGGACACAGATGTTCCAAAATATCAGCGCATTATGCGTTGCGGCATGTGCATGTCAAAGGGTTTTTCGTATTTTTTCCCAGCAATTTAACGCTGTCTGGTTCAGGGTGATGAAGATGTTACGCTTCTTCGAACATTTCTTCCTGATACATTTGACCACGTTGCGCTTCTAGCTGCTCTAATTGCGACTTTAATTCCATGAAACGTGAGAGATTCAACTCATTCATATTTCTAGCCATTTCCGCCTCGGCTTCTTTGAACTCTTCAAGGATGAAGGCTAGGCTATAGGCATTTAGCGCCTGCTGCCACATGCGTTTGGCGCGGGTGAGCATCAGAGCCTCGCTATCTTCTAGCAGGAGTTTTGAGAACACGCCTTGCGTCTTCATGCATTGATTGATTTGGTCTTTTAGCCCTCTATCCACCAATTCTTTGTGTAGATACAGCCGATCAACTTGCGAGCTATCCATCATAATGTTCAAGATATGCTGGCGCAGACGATTCAACTCTTCGTCGATAATTTCCATGGATGCGTAGGTTTCTTCGGCCTGTGCATCTTCTAGGATTTGCGGATAGAGCAGCACGATTTGCGTGGCCTTAACCACTGACCGGTAGAGCCTGCTATTCTGATCACGTGTTTGCGGCAGTGTCGGCACATCGGAATCAATTGTAGCTTTTGCCGCTTTGCCTTTTTCAAAGGAACGGCTACGGTCTTTCCAGAGCTTGTCTTTAAAGAAGCTGCGGTAATGGGATTTGACCGTTGGGTGCGCGATGCGATCTGCCAACGCCATGAGATGCTGCTCTTGTCCTGCGGCTTCCTCAGGGGTTTTAGCAGGCGTTTGCATGGTTCTTTGCCACAGCATTTCGGCGAGTGCCGGAGCTGTTTCAACCACATTGAGAAAATACTCTGCCCCGTGACGCCTGACCAATGTATCCGGGTCATCGCCTTTAGGTAGCGTGACAAAGCGCAAGCTCTTACCCGGCTGAAGCAATGGCAAGGCCAGCTCGGAGGCGCGTTGCATAGCACGTTCACCTGCGGCGTCACCGTCTAGGCACAGGCTTGGGGTTTCGCTTGTTTGCCATAGCATGTGCAATTGCGGCTCGGTAATAGCGGTGCCCAGTGGTGCCACGGCATTCTCGATACCCGCTTGGGCGAGCGAGATCACATCCATATAGCCCTCGCAGACGATAATCTCGCGTTTATCGAGCGCTGATTTACGCGCTAAGTCGTAGTTGTAAAGCTGCTGTCCTTTGTGGAAGCACTCCGTTTCCGGTGAGTTGAGGTATTTAGGCGCATCGGGATGGGAGAGATTTGGAAGCACACGGCCACCAAATGCGATCACTTGGCCCTGATAATCTCTAATTGGGAAGATAAGTCGTGCTCTGAACCGGCTGTAATCTTCTCGTTCTTGCGAGCGGATCATCAGGCCTGCATCGATGAGCTGTTGGTCTTCTACCTGATTGGCGCGCATGAATTTTAGTAACGCTTGGCGGTCATCGGGTGCGAATCCGATACGGAATTTCTGCACCATTTCGACAGAAAGTCCACGTTTATCAAGATATTGCTGAGCGATATAACCGGATGGTGAGAGCAATTGTGCTTCAAACCATTGGCTGGCTAATTCCAAAACTTCTAGTAAAGACCGGCGTTTACGGTCTTTGGCGATCTCTTCCGGGGTGAGCTGAGGCAGCTCCATTCCGGCTTCATGTGCCAGTTTTTCAATGGCTTGGACATATGAGATGCTCTCAAAGTCTTTCACAAAGCCAATGGCATCCCCATGCGCTCCACAACCAAAACAGTGAAAGAAGCCCTTTTCGTCACTGACTGTGAAAGATGGGGTCTTTTCCTTGTGGAATGGGCATAAGCCAGTGAATTCTCTTCCGTTTCTACGCAAAGAGACGTGGCGGCCGACAATATCTGAGACCGCGAACCTGCTTTTGACCGAATCTATAAACGCCTTTGGATAGCGCATGTTATCATTTTTCCCTGAATAAATCGCTTCACGCGATTGACCCATTTTACCAAGCGGCCTATATCATACGCATAGAATAGAAGTTCTGCCGTTTCTTTTTTAAGAAATGTTAATAATCTGGAGAGACCAGAATGTACTCGGCGAAGAAAATAAGCGAATATCCGCTGACTAACCTGATCGAAATCGATCATCAGGTGCCCCTCGTCATACGCCGAAACAAACGCGCAAAACGCATGTATTTGCGCTATAATCCAAATGATTACAATTTCTCGCTTACCCTACCTCAGCGCACGCGCCTGTCGGAAGGTGAGAAATTTGTTCAGTCTAAGCGCGATTGGATCGCTCAGACCTTAAGCAAAGTCCCTCAAAAGCAGCAATTTGGTACTGGCTCTATCCTGCCGATTCTGGGAGAGGTGTGCAAAGTGCGCTATGAGCGCCAGCTGCCCGGCTCCTTCGCCTTGATGCACCAAGAGCTGCAGGTGAATGGTCGCAGAGATCAGATTCCAACGATCATCCAAGATAGCCTGAAGAAGATTATCCGTAATGAAATCAAAGAGCTTGCCGATTATAAAGCGCAGCAGATTAATCGCTCGATCAATCGTATTACCTTGCGTGATACATGCAGTCGCTGGGGAAGTTGCACCACAGAACATAACCTGATGTTCTCTTGGCGCCTGGTGTTTGCACCGTATGAGGTGCTTGACTATGTGGTCAGCCATGAAGTTGCTCACCTAAGGCATATGAACCATGGTACGGCCTTCTGGCGTACGGTTGAGGAGCTATGCCCTGATTATTTGCTATGGAAAGATTGGCTGAAGTTTCACGGCAGCGATTTGTACCGTTTCACTATTTAATTGTGTTGTTCTAGCGTCTTAAGCCGCGTTCGCGAGGGCTTGAGTTCGGGTACTCATATTCGACTTCCGCATTGCCGTCACCGCTGAAGATATTATCCCAGAACGATTTACTCTCTTTGCTTTTCTTATAGCCATGACCATCTTCACCGGTTTCTTTTCTTTGGATAAATTCACCGAGTGAATCCGGTTCTTCCGCATCTGATAGCCACGGCAATTCGCCATCATCATCGGATTCCACAGGAAGTGCTGGCGCGGATTTTCCTGAAAGAGCCGCTGACATATAGTCGCGCCAGATAATGGCTGGCACCGAGCCGCCTGTTACACGCTTCATGGCGTGGTTATCATCGTTACCCACCCAGACACCAGTGACTAATTGCGGAGTGTAGCCAATAAACCAAGCGTCTTTATAATCCGAACTGGTACCGGTTTTACCAGCCATTGAGCGACCAATATTTGCGCCGCGTCCTGTACCAAATGAAATCACATCATTAAGCATGCTGTTCATTTGGGTGACGACTTTTTGGCGAAGTACGACCCACAACCCGGAACCTGAGCGACGATACAACGCATCGCCTCCTTGGCTATAGATGGCCTCAATGCCATATGGCTCGACGCCTTTACCATTATTGGCAAGGTGTGCGTAGGCTGCAGTCAGGTCGATCAAATTCGCTTCCACCGCACCAAGTGCAATACTTGGAGTCGCGATAATTTCATTGATGCGCAGGCGCCTAGCCATCTCGACCACGCGGTCCACACCAATTGCCATAATCAATTGTACTGAAATCGTGTTGATTGAGTGTGTCAGACCTTCGCGCATGGTGATTTCACCGCGATATTGCCCATCAAAGTTTTTAGGGCGCCAGATTTTGCGGCCAACGGGAATTTCCAGCGGCTCATCCGGTATTAGCGTGTCGGGGCTAAGGCCCGCATCTAAAGCGGCCAGATACACAAATAATTTGAATACCGAACCGGGCTGACGCTTCGCCTGAACGGCACGGTTGAACTGGCTTTCCTGATAATCAACACCGCCGACCATAGCTCTAATGGCGCCGTCTGAGCTCATAGATAATAACGCCGCCTGTGAGACATCGCGTTTTTCTTGAGATTCAGCGATTACCTTCTTGACGGTTTCTTCCGCCTTCATTTGCATGTCAGGATCAAGTGTGGTGATAACCTCTAAGTCTTCTTCCACCGCACCGACATATTCTGGTAACTCATCGAGAATCCAATCGGTGAAATAGCGCGAGCCACTGCCATCACCGCTATAGGTGCGCGGTGGTGCGAATGTTTCGAGAATAGGCGTCACCTTAGATTCATGCAGATAGCCCGCATCCACCATATTGAGGAGCACTTGATGGCCGCGTTGCTTGGCACGCTCCGGGCTTGCCATAGGCGAATATTTAGATGGCGCTTTGAGCAGCCCAGCCAAAATCGCTGATTCCATTATCTCAAGATCAATGGCAGGCTTTTCAAAGTAACGGCGTGATGCTGCATCGATACCGAAATTACCCGCGCCCAAATACACACGGTTTACATAGATCGCGAAGATTTCTTCTTTGGTGAATCGCTCTTCTAGCCAGAAGGCTAACAGCATTTCCTGAATTTTACGTGTGATGGTGCGGTCTGGGGTTAGGAAGACGTTTTTAGCCACTTGCTGCGTAATGGTACTACCGCCTTGCACAAAGCCCCCGGCTTGAATGTTGGCGACCATGGCGCGGGCAATGCCGAAAAAGTCGATTCCAATATGCTCAAAGAAACGGCGATCTTCTGTTGCCAGCACGGCATGAATGAGCGACTGCGGGATTTCATCGAAGGTAACATATTCGCCGTAAATATCGCCATAAGTCGCAAGTACCAGCCCATCTTTGGTCTTAATCGTAATACCCGGCTGCTTGTCTATGGTGTTGAGTTTATCAATGGATGGCAAATCGTGTGCGAAATAGAGCACGGCAATGAGCACCATAATGGCGCCGGTGAAAGCGAGTGAGCTGCCCACATGGAACGCTTTGCGCCAAATACTACGTCTTTTATGGCGGCTTCCGCCCTTGCCTCTTACGCGATAATTCGCATTACCTTTGGGAGACACGCGGCTAGGCCCTGCCTTTTTCTTAGAATTATCCCCCGATGTTAATCGCGGGTTCTTCTTAGCCGGTGCGCTTTTGCGCTTTGATTTGGACTTTCCAAACACTTTTGCTTGTTCTCCTCACTTGGGCGGCTATATATACGCTATTCAATAAAAAAATCCACAGAAAGCCTTAATATATGCTCGATGACAATCACTTTCACGCGATCAGTAATGCAACCTTGATGCATTTTAACGATCAGCTAGAGCAGGCATACGACAATGAAGACCTTGATGAGCTCGATTTAGATGAGGGTGCAGGCATCTTGAGTATCATCACCGCAGATGACGTGACCTTCATTGTGAGTAAGCATCAGCCGAGCCAACAATTATGGCTGGCATCGCCGCTTAGTGGCGGGCTGCATTTTGATTTCGACACCAATGCTCAGGATTGGGTGCTCCCAGATGGCCGTAGTCTCAAGAAAATTCTAGCGGCTGATTTAGAAAAAAGTGCAGGAATCCATATTAGCCTGTAATTATTTATGACTTATTCCTCTTCGAAACCAGACACCTCCGCATTACCTAAGGGAAAAATAGGCAGCCTAAAGCATGTCTCTCGCTACCTGAAGCCCTACCGTTTGGGCATATTGGGGGCGTGTATTGCCCTGCTCTTCACCTCTTTTTCGGTGCTTGGTATTGGTGCGGCACTCAAATTCTTAATCGATGCAGGGATTGCAGCGGGTAATACCGAGCTTCTGGATGCCTATTTCTGGCGCCTGCTTGCGGTGGTGGTCATTCTCGCCTTTGCGACCTATTGCCGCTATTACCTGATCTCTTGGGTGGGTGAGCGTGTCGTTGCTGATATCCGCAATGATGTGTTTAAGAAAATAGTCTCAATGGATGCTGAGTTTTTTGAAACCACGCGCACGGGTGAGATTCTCTCGCGTATTACCACCGACACGACGCTACTTCAGAATGTGGTGGGTTCATCGGTTTCCATCTTCTTGCGCAACTCTGTGATGTTTATTGGTGGCAGCGTCATGCTGGTACTCACCAGTATTCAGCTCACCAATTATCTTGTTGTGCTTGTGCCTTTGGTAGTGATTCCGATTGTGGTGTTGGGTAAGCGCGTGCGTGCCTTATCACGCGCCACACAAAACCGTGTCGCCGATTTAAGCGCCCATGCAGAAGAAACACTGACTGCCATGCGCACCATTCAATCGATGTCATTAGAATCGTTTGAGCAAGGCCGCTTCGGCTCGATGGTGATGAAAGCACGCCAGACTGCTGTGAGGCGCATTCGTTTGCGCGCTATGCTGACTGCCATTGTCATTACGCTCGTATTCGGTGCGATTGTCACGGTGCTGTGGATTGGTGGACGTGATGTCGTCACGGGTAATATTACGCCGGGTGAGCTATCCGCGTTTATATTCTATTCCGTGATTGTGGCTGGCTCAATTGGCGCGGTGAGCGAAGTGATCGGCGAGCTGCAACGTGCAGGTGGCGCGGCTGAGCGTTTGATGGAGCTGATGGAATTAGAATCGAAGATTCAAGTGTCTGACACGCCAGACACCATGCCTGAGCGTGTGGATGGCCTGATCTGCATGAATGATCTGACATTCTGCTACCCATCTCGCCCTGATATTCCATCGTTAGAGCAATTCTCACTGACCGTCGAGCCGGGGCGTACGATTGCGCTGGTTGGCCCATCTGGTGCGGGTAAATCAACCGTATTCCAGTTACTGCTTCGTTTTTATGATCCGCAACAAGGCAGCATTACGATTGATGGCATTTCCATTAAAGATGTTGAGCCGGCGGAGCTTCGCAAACATATTGGTCTGGTACCTCAAGATCCGACGATCTTCTCCGCGAATGCGTGGGATAATATTCGTTGTGGTCACCCAGATGCGAGTGATGAAGAAGTGTTAGAAGCAGCCCGCATTGCTTTTGCTGAAGAGTTTATTCAGAAATTGCCTAATGGCTATGACACTTATTTGGGTGAAAAAGGTGTGCGCTTATCTGGCGGCCAAAAGCAGCGTATCGCGATTGCGCGTGCAGTCATTCGCAACCCAAGTATTTTACTGCTCGATGAAGCGACCAGCTCACTTGATTCTGAAAGCGAGAAGCTCGTTCAATCGGCACTTGAGCACGTAATGAAAGACCGCACCACTATTGTGATCGCTCACCGTTTATCGACTGTGCTTAAGGCTGATAAGATTATCGTGATTGATGATGGGCGCATCGATTCGGTCGGTACGCATGGCGAGCTAATGCAGAGCAGTGATTTGTATCAGCGCTTGGCGGAACTGCAATTTGATACGCCTGCTGCGGCTTAGTGCTATTTAAGCTCTAGGGGTAAGTCTTTCCATTTACCGTAAAACCCTCCTCTTCAAGCTTACCAGCTATGTAGTAAGATTTTCCGGTTTTTATATCTGACTCGCGGCTACATGATGAAAGCCTGTAATCGATCACGAATTGATCCCCCATTTTAGTGCCACCAATCGCCTCCACCACCTCAACCTGATAGCGGGTTTTCATGGTGTCTTTATTGAATTTCTTAGCCACAATTTTGACCTTAGCAATGACCGGACTTTCCATGACCTTTGTGGGTAATTCCTCAAAAAATGTCTGATATTCGAGCATCGGCCCTAAGCAGGCATGGGCATTATTACCAGAAAGTAGCAAAACGCCCGCAACTGCGATTAGTGTATTGAATTTCATATATAAAATACTTCAAAAATGTTTCATTAAACTGTCATACCAAACCAGCTTTTGAAGGCTATAATACAGTAAATAGGTAAAATCATAATGGGAATTGCAAGATGACTAATAATCCATTTAATGACGTTAATAGTAACGGTACTTTTGATTGGGAAGATATTGCAGCCGCATTAAAAGCTGAAGAGCTGTTTGGTGAAAAACGTGTTCCGGCTGAGCGTGCACATGGTGTTATTGAAGCGGTTGGTGGTCGAAGTCTTAACAATCTCGTTTCTAAATTTATTCTTGATAATCGTGGCCCTCTTAATGCCAGACAACAGACTGCAATTGCTGAGGCTGTTGAAACCGGCTTAAAGTTTAACATGTTACAAATGCTGGAAGGACTCGCTGCTGATCCTAAATTTGAAGAAAAGTTTATGGCGAAAATTGAGCGGGATATGAAAGGCAGACCAGCAGATGTTATTGAGCTGGTAAAAGCCGATTACAAAAGCCTGATTGAATTTTCTACTACCTATCAAACCAAATTTCCGAATGGTATTGATCTTCAGGTTGGCAAAGAATTTATGACTGAAGTGGCGGCACATTTTGGAAAAGTACCGGCATTTACCCCTCGCGAAGAAAAGCCTAAGCCTAAAATAGAGCTATAAGTTTTGTCGGGCAGAGCAATCGGGTAACCCGTGGTTATACTATCTCTTAAAACTGGCGAGAGCGAAGCTGGATGCTGAGTTCTTTCAACTCATCGCGCACCGCTTGAATGCGGTCTTTTTTGTCCGTTGATAATGGCTTGCTGGTTTTCACCGCGACATTATCGTTTTGAACCGGAGCGCCTTGGCCTTTACCAATATCCGAGAATTCCTGACGCAACGCATCGAGTGATTTCTCTTCGAAGATCTTCTTCGCGCCTTTGATGGTGAAGCCTTGCTTGTATAGCAGGTTTTTAATCTGAAGGAGGACTTCGATATCTTCCGGGCGGTAATAGCGACGGCCACCACTGCGTTTTAGTGGTTTGATTTGAGAGAATTTCGTTTCCCAAAAACGTAGAACGTGCTGCGGAACATCCAGCAGATCAGCTGCTTCGCTGATGGTTCTAAGAGCAGATGGGGATTTGGCTGCTGTACGATTACTCACCTTGCCCATGCTATCTGCTTTGGCCATGCTTGCCTCATTATCTTTGCCATGCGGTTAAGCCCGCATGAAGGTTAACTAGCGTTCACCTTGTTTTTTAGGATATTGGAAGCGCTAAAGGACAAAACCGTACGTGGGCTGATCGGCACTTCTACGCCGGTCTTTGGGTTGCGTCCAATGCGTTCTTTCTTCTGGCGTAGTTTGAATGTGCCAAAAGATGATAGTTTAACGGTATCACCCTGCTCTAGGGCCGCAGAAATTTCTTCGATGACGGCATCTACCAGATCGGTTGATTCTGATAGTGATAGGCCGATTTCACGGTAAACTGCGTTGCCAAGGTCTGCGCGGGTAAGAGTTTCTGACATAGCTTTCGAATCCTACTTTTTTCGTTAATGCGTTGTTACTACCATTTTATAATACAACACCCCCAGGTAAGTCCAGCGCCCAAAGCAGGTGTTGCAATTAATTGCCCTGATTTGATTCGCCCGTCACCTACCCCGACATCCAGCGCTAACGGGATGGAAGCCGCAGAAGTGTTGGCGTGCTGGTCCAACGTAATCAGGAATTTGTCGGACGCAACCTTTATTTTTTTCGCTATGGATTGAATAATCCGAACATTTGCCTGGTGTGGCACAAACCAATCAATGTCTGAAAGCGCATAGCCATGCGTATCGATCAGCGATTCGGCTGCACTAACCATTTTCTCTACCCCGTGGCGGAAGACTTCTTTGCCTTCCATCTGCAGATAGCCTGCATCTTTCGTCGATGACACACCGCCTGTGGTGCGAAGAATATCCGCTTCTGAGCCATCTGATGCCAGAGTCACGCCCAATATGCCTTTATCGGTATCGCGCTTGGATTCGATCACGACCGCCCCTGCTCCATCGCCAAACAATACGCAGGTGCTACGATCTTCCCAGTTCACCAGACGCGACATGGTCTCTGCGCCAATCAGCACGGCACGGTTGATTTGGCCCGATTCGATCAGGCTTTTCACCACCCCTAAACCATAGACAAAGCCACTACAGGCTGCGGAAATATCGAAGGCGAAGCCTCGCGTCATGCCGAGTTTTTGCTGTACGAGTACACCGGTAGATGGCATCGAATAATCGGGAGAGCCGGTCGCAACGATGATCATATCGATATCGTCTGGCTTCAGCCCTGCCTTATCGATAGCGGCTTTGGCAGCTTTAGCAGCCAGATCAGAGGTGGTCTCGCCATCTTTAGCGATATGGCGCTGATGGATGCCGGTGCGTGTACGAATCCATTCATCAGACGTTTCCATCTGCTTTTCTAAATCGGCATTCGTAACCAGCTGTTCAGGCAGATAAGAGCCTGTTGCGGTAATGATAGCGGAAATGGACATGGGCTAGTTTATTGACTCCGACGGGCGCGGCGCGATAGCCGACTCGGTTTGACTTAATACCGTCGACTTAATAGCAGCCTCTGTCAGTTCATCAATGATTTTATGGTTAATATCTTCTTGGATAAGCTTAACCGCTAGCTTAATAGCCGCTGCAAACGCCTTTGGATCGGCGCTTCCGTGGCTTTTAACTGCAATACCATTTAGCCCTAAAAGGATGGCGCCGTTATTCACACGTGGATCAAACTTCTTCATTTCGCGCTTAATCGCGGCGGCAGCAAATAAGAATCCGACTTTTGCCCAGAAAGATCGCTTAATCGCGTCTTTGAGCGTGTCGTATATGAGGCGAGCTGAACCTTCGGCAGTTTTTAGCGTGATATTACCGGTGAAGCCATCAGTCACGACCACATCGACGGTGCCTTCCAGAATGTCATTACCTTCTACAAAGCCATGATAATCGATAGAGGATGAGGTTTCTTTGAGTAGCTGGTGAGCGCTTTGAACCAGCTCATGGCCTTTCAGCTCTTCTTCACCGACATTGAGCAATGCCACTTTGGGGCGCTCCACACCTTGCACTGCACGTGCATAGGCATCGCCCATGATCGCAAATTGCACCAAATGCTCTGGCGTACAATCGACATTTGCGCCCATATCAAGCAGTGCCACTTTACGGATTTTAGCCGGAATAAATGCCGCAAAAGCTGGGCGAGCGATACCCGGGAGTGTTTTGAAGACGAATTTGGTCGTCGCCATTAAAGCGCCGGTATTGCCAGCGGATACGACCGCATCGGCTTTGCCATCAGAGACGGCATTGATTGCCAAGCGCATGCTGCTCTTTTTAAGCTTTCTCAGCG
Source organism: Rickettsiales bacterium (assembly GCA_022763105.1). Lineage (GTDB taxonomy): Bacteria > Pseudomonadota > Alphaproteobacteria > Rickettsiales > UBA3002 > JALEGK01. Next base: position 20,473 of record JALEGK010000059.1, read on the forward strand.
CATAGGACGGCTTGTCATGCATTTGCACGACTTCATCGGTATGGATAATCTCGGAGACGTCTTTAAGTGCTTTGATTTTACGCAGCTTCGGCTCGAGGATGGACTCATCACCGTAGAAGGTAAATCGTAAATGCGGATATTCTTTTAGCGCAATGCGTGCGCCTTGCACGACACTTCTGGGGGCTTTATCGCCTCCCATTGCATCTAATGCGATATGCAGCGGGCGGCTCATGCTAGCGGCCCTTATGCTCTAGTTACGTACAGTCGCCGAAGTAACCTGACGGTTACGGTAGTAACCATCTGGCGATACGTGGTGAGGACGATGCAGCTCACCCGTTGTCGAATTCTCTACAACGTTCGTACCGGTCAGGCTCTTTTGAGAGCGACGCTGACCGCGACGTGACTTACTAATTTTTCCCTTAGGTACTGCCATTTTTCAACCCCAGTAAAATCATTTCGTGTTCACAATGAGCGCGGGAGTATAGCGATAACGCTAAATAAATCCAGCGGAAATTACAGGAAAAGTACGATTGGCGCAAAATAGCGGTTCTGATTGCGCCCAAGGCTTAAAAATGCTAGAAAATCAGTGGTTTTTTGAAAGGTTTGATTCATGGCGCTACGTGCGGCCGCTACATCTGAGCAAATTTGCTCCATTATCGTCGTTTATTATCAATCCGAGCACATTGTTAAGACGGTTAAGGATTCTTTTGATAAAACAGGTGGCACCGGTGTGGTAAGTAATTGCTGTGAATCAGAGATTAAA
>JALEGK010000060.1 GCA_022763105.1 Rickettsiales bacterium
GCACCTGAAGACAGTGATAGACCCGTCTTCAAACGTTGTAATTTACCTGCAACCGAACGATCCAGCATTCGGCTACCCATACGAATAACAATGCCGCCAATGATTGACGGGTCTGTATCTACAGAAACATGCACTGGCTTGCCTGCGGCTTTGCTTAATGCATCGGTGATTTTCTTGGTTTGCGCAGCTTTTAATGGATGCGCTGCGGTTACCGTCGCGCTTAGCTCGCCTTTATGTTCCATCAGCTTTTCGCGGTAGGTCTCAGCGACTTGCGGCAAGGTTTGCGCGCGTTTATTTTCAGTCAATGTTTTGATGAAATCGAGCGTTAGGTCTGTCGCTTTCGCGTCTTTTAACAATTCTTTGAATACTGCATTGAGCTCTTCGGGTTGAACCAGCGGATTTGCCAGCACTTTTTTGAGATCCGCGCTTTGCTCGATCATCGCCGCGATCGCAGCCAGATCTTCTCCCAGCTCATCCTGCTTTTTCTTTTCCAACGCCAATGCGAAGGCAGCCGTCACGTAGCGATCGGCAATTTTCTTTGATTCTAAGTAGCTTACTGACATGTGTGCGTGGAATTTTCGTTGTTATTCTTACAAATTGCTCGGCAATCTAACAAAGCCGACTGAAATAGCAACGCTTTTTTAAGTATCTTCTGCTGTTTGCTAAAGAGCTTATATTTTTGTATCTGATTTCAAAGGAAATTATAGGGGTCGATGTCGATTTTGAGTCGCACATCGCGCGGTTGCTGCCACTGTGTGAGCCATAATTTTATATAGCGCTGTAGTGAGACCTGTTTGGTCGATTTCACCAGCACGCGCACCCGATATTGATTGCGTAATTTAGACAGCGGGGCGGGGGCAGGCCCAAGCAGTCGCACGCGCTCATCTTTAGGGGCGGCTTGCACCAAGGCCCTTGCGGTTTGTGTCACCTTCACCGCATCGCGCCCATCAAATAGCAGAGCAGCCAGCCTTCCATAAGGCGGCCATTCGCCTTGCTGGCGCATGTGCATTTCTTCCTTCTGGAATTGCACGCGATCAAAGTCAGTCAGCGCCTGCATCACCGGATGCTCTGGCAAGGTTGTCTGAATATAGACATGGCCCTGAATCGCCTCGCGCCCCGCGCGCCCTGCCAATTGATGCAATAATTGATAGGTATGTTCAGATGCACGCAGATCGCCACCTTTTAGACCCAGATCACCATCGACCACACCAACGGTGGTGAGGTGAGGGAAGTGATGGCCTTTGGCTAACATTTGTGTGCCGATGATAATATCGGTCTCGTGATTGGTAATGCGCTCAATCGTTTCCTGAACATTACTCTGATCGCTGGTCAGTGTCGTTATGCGAGCGTTGGGGTAATAATTTTTGACTTCCTCTTCGACTCGTTCCACCCCAGGGCCGCATGGGACGAGGTCTTCTTTACTGTCACATTCAGGGCAAGCATGCGGAATCGACTTTCGATAACCGCAATGGTGGCATTCCAGCCGTGGATTATGCTGATGCTGCACCATCCACGCGCTGCATTGATCGCACGCAAAGCGGTAGCCGCAATTGCGACAGAGCAGCAGCGGGGCATAGCCTCTGCGGTTTAAGAATAGCATGGTCTGGTGACCATCGGCCAAGGTCTTCTGGATTGCGCTATGCAGTGTTGGGGTAATAAAGCAGCCACGCTCAGGCTTATCGGCAGTGATATCGATCAGGCTCACCTCTGGTAGCCGCGCCGCGCCAAAGCGGCTTTCTAGATGCACCGCGCTGTATTTGCCTTCTTCAACATTCACCACTGTCTCTAGCGATGGGGTGGCGGTTGCGAGAATAATCGGGATGTCCTCGAGCTTGGCTTTCGCGATGGCCATATCGCGCGCATGATAGAGCACGCCATCATCTTGCTTATAAGATGCTTCATGCTCCTCATCGACGATGATGAGCCCTAAGCTTTTGTAAGGTAAAAACAACGCAGAGCGCGCGCCGACCACCAACCTTGCCTGACCTTTGGCGACTTGCAGCCAATTTTTCTTTCGCTGTGCTTCTGTAACGCTGGAATGCCATAAAATCGGTTTTTGCCCGAATCTGGCCTCAAAACGCTCCATCCACTGCGTGGCGAGTGCGATTTCTGGCAGCAAAACCATGATTTGATCGTCATTTTCACTCAAATGACGGGCGATAACGTCAAAATACACTTCTGTTTTGCCTGATCCGGTCACGCCATCCAGCAAATTGACGTGAAATTTATCCGATTGATGGAGTTTTTCGGCGGCTTGGCGTTGTTGGTCATCCAGCGCTAGCAGATTGATATTATCGAATGGCTTGGGAGCCGTATCGATGATGCGGTTATCTTTAACGAGCTGGCTGTCTTTGACCATCGAAGCGAGAATCGATTGGCTCGCGCCTACCGCCTGTTTGATGTGTTTGGCGGTGTTTGCCCCATTATCTTTCAGATAGTTAGCGACTGCTGCGCGCGCTTCGCTTTGATAGTCAGCGCCGGTGGTGCTTAAGCGGTAAATGGTTTCTGTGGGCGGCTCAGTCAGTGCTTTGGGCGAGGCTAACACCATTTTCAGCACCGAGCCTTTATCAGATAAAGTGTAATCTGCGACCCAATCAACATAGCTGCGCATCAGCGCTGGCAGCGGTGGCACATGCTCGTATCGGGTGGTGATGGGCTTACATTTATGCGGCTCCACATCGCCTCTGCCCTCACCCCAGACCACACCGATCATGCTTTTGGTGCCAAAAGGCACTTGCACATAGTCCCCAACCCTCAGATTCATGCCATCAGGCACCGCATAGTCAAAACCGTGACTGAACGGGCGCGGCAAGAGCACTTCGACGATTGGCTCGGATAGGGTTATGGTTGATTCTGGCGGATTCATAGTTGCCAATCCTATCGTTGATAAGCTAATGAGGAAATCGAAATTACAACCTGTTGCCATAAGTGAGTTTTCCATGAAATTTTTTGTCGATACCGCAGACGTTGCTGAAATTAAAGAACTGGTCGATACCGGTTTGCTAGATGGCGTCACCACCAACCCGAGCCTGATTGCGCAGTCTGGCCGCGATTTTAAGGAAGTGATTGCCGAGATTTGCGAGCTCACCGATGGCCCCGTCAGTGCGGAAGTCGTGGCACTCGACGCTAAAGGCATGATCGAGCAAGGCCTTGATCTGGCAAAGATCGCTAAGAATGTTGCCATTAAAGTGCCGCTAACATGGGATGGTCTGAAAGCCTGTAAGCATTTAAGCAGCGAAGGCCATATGGTGAATGTCACTTTGTGTTTCTCGGCGTCTCAGGCATTGCTGGCCGCGAAAGCTGGCGCGAGCTTTATTTCTCCGTTCGTGGGTCGCCTAGATGATATATCACTTGATGGGCTGAACCTGATTGAAGAGATTTGCATTATTTATCAGCAATATGACTTTGATACCGAAGTGCTGGTTGCCAGTGTCCGCAACCCGGTTCATATCGTTGAATCGGCTAAGATGGGTGCTGATGTGGCGACCATTCCACCAAAAGTGCTAAAGCAGCTGGCAGCCCACCCGTTGACCGATAAGGGCTTGGCGGCCTTTATGGCGGATTGGGAAAAAACCGGCCAATCTCTGTAAATTAGCTGCTGTAGGATTGCATGAGCGCAGAAGACATCACATCTGAAGATGCATTATCTGAAGACGAGGTGATTGCGTATTTGCGCAAGAACCCGGATTTTCTCAAACAGCATCCTGATTTGCTGACTATTTTAACTCCGCCTGAGCAAAAAATGGGCGGTAATGTTGTTGATTTTCAGAAGTTTGCTTTGGGGTCATTGCAGCAAGACATGCAAACGCTGCAAGAGCGCTTTGATGGGTTGCTCGTATCGGCACGCGATAATATGTCGACGCAAGGGCAGGTGCATCATGTGATCTTGCAATTGCTAAGAGCGCGTGATTTAGAGCAGCTTTTTGAGGTGCTTACCATTGATATGGCACAGCAATTTGATGTCGATGCGGTGCGCTTAGTGATCGAATCTGATATTTCCGAGCTTTATGAGGCCTATTACAGCGAAGAGCATTATTCGGGTATCAGCTTTGTTCCGTTGCAAACGGTTGATTTGGCACTTGGGCCTAAGGGCAAAAGCCTGCTGATTGATGATACGCATTACGACCCACCTTACGGCTATGATACGATTTTTGTCGATTGCGCGGGGCTTATTCGCTCTTGTGCATTGTTGCGCATTCACATCAATCGGCTGGATCGCTCGGGCCTTGTCGCCTTTGGCGTACGTGAGGCGGGGCGTTTTTCCCCCCATCAAGGCGTAGAGCTGCTAAACTTCCTCTCAAGAGTCATAGAGTTACGCCTAGAGCAATGTCTGAACGAGCACGAAATCGAGCGCCTTATTTAGAGAAGCTTCCCGTTGATGGGTCGCTTCGGTTCTTGCTTGAGCAATGGCTGGACTGGCTGACGCATGTGCGCCAAGCTTCTGCCCATACGATTCGCGCCTATGAAGATGATATTGCAGCGTTTTTCTTGTTCTTACAAACGCATAAGGGCGAAGAAATCTCGCTTGAGACACTAAAGCTCTGTGAGGTGCGCGATTTCAGGTCATGGCTGGCGAAGCGCTTTGAGGCGGGTTACAGCAAAAGCGCGACTTCGCGTGCACTTTCTAGCCTGAGGCATTTATACCGCTATTTGGAGCGCGAAGGGCTGATGGAGCATTCCGCCGTTTTCCAAGTTGCTATGCCGAAACTCGATAAAGCCTTGCCTAAAGCCTTGTCGGTGGAGCAAAGCATGGAAGCGATGCGTATGGTTGGCAAATTGCATATAGAGCAATGGGTTGGCAAACGCGATGAGGCGTTGTTGATGCTGATTTATGGATGTGGCTTGCGGATTAGCGAGGCACTAAACCTCAATGTCTCTGATATTCTTTATGCCAAAGGTGGCTTGCGCATTTTAGGTAAAGGCCGCAAGGAGCGCATTGTGCCACTGCTGCCAATTGTGGTGAATAGTATCTTGGATTATCTGCGTTTATGCCCACATCACGAATCGGGTGATACCAGCCTTCCGCTTTTTATGGGGGTGAAGGGCAGTCGTCTGCAAGCTGCTATTTTTCAAAGACAACTCGCCAAGCTGCGCGGGTTATTGGGCTTGCCAGATAGCGCCACGCCTCATGCATTCAGGCACTCTTTTGCCACGCATTTATTGGCAAGGGGTGGCGATTTGCGCGACATTCAGGAATTACTCGGCCATGAAAGTCTGTCCACGACACAACGATACACCCATGTTGATACCAAACGATTGCTCGATGCCTATAGCAGCGCGCATCCTGAATGCGCCGACTAACCACTAATCTATTGGCTAATAATCTTTTTTGATGCGTTTAGCTAAGGTCTGCCAGACATTGCGGATATGCTGCTCTGGCCGCATCTTTCCTGTCGAGATCGTGTCTGCCACCTCTAACAACAAATCTTCATCAGGTTCGAGCGGCATGATACAATAGCCGTCTTTTTCCAGCCCCTTGAGGACTGCGGCGGCTTGTTTATCATAATTTTCAAAGAAGTAGCTCTTATCTGCTTTGCGGATAGATCGTGCTATGGTTTTCTTAATCGACATAGCTTAGCTATGCCATAAATCACGTCTATTTGCATTAAATGATGTTTAGGCGGTGGCAACCGGAGAGTGTGCCATTGCTTCGGCGATGCCTTTTTTCACGTGCATCACTTCGCTTGCCTCATTGGTTGGAATGTCGTCTTCGGCTTGTGTTTCTCTTTCAGCCTCTCTTCTAGATTGACGGTCCTGCCTGCTTAGATATCTGGTTTCGATTTCACCATGGCGCGATTTTTCCGTCCACGGGTTATGTTCTAACGCATAAATACGGTTATAGATTTTCTCTTCAATCTCATCGATGCTCGATTTTACTTCCGGCTTGGTTGACATGAAAGATGCGAATCGGTCAATCGGCTCATGGCGTTTATCTTCTGGCAAACGCTCATAAACATTGGCGGCCATTGAGATCAGCTCATCAATATAGCCGTCTTCCTTCAGCACGCCTCGGCGATCTTTCGGTGACATTGCATACAGATAATTCGCCACAATATTCGGAATAGGGGTCCATTTATCAAATTTCGCACCGCGCACACGGTTAAGCTGTTCATTCTCTAGTGCTTCAAACGCCGATCTTTTGTCTAGAGCTCCTAGAATCTGCTCTTTATTGCCCGATGCAAAAGCTGCTGCTTCGCTTTCTTTCACTTGCTGACCAAGGGGGCCTTGAATTTGTCCATAATAGCGACCCAGATTGCGTGGCTCGACAATCCAGCCACTATAGGCAACCAGCAAGTTATTGAGAATCGCTGCATTACCAGCTAGGCGCAATGGCTTTTGCTTTACCCATTTAATCGGGCTTTCCCAAAAACTGATGTCTGGTGCATCTGGTACATCTTTGCCTTCTAGTCGGTCAAAGAAGCGTTTTTGGCGCTCTTCTTCGGTTAAGCCGGCTTCCTGATCTTCTGTCATCAACATAGAAGCAAAGAAGCTGCTCGCCACCAATAGGCCTGCCGCTACTTTTGCATAGTTTGGCGTGTTTCCTGGTTTAAGTGGGTTTTTATCCCAATTTCTCACCTTTTGGTTCATGCCCGCTTGCGCCAGCATTAATCCGCCAAGCCCCTGAATGGAGTTATTTAATTCTACTGGGTGCTGATAAACAAAATTCACCGAACGATCATAGAAATTCTCGGTTGTTCCTTTCAAAGATGTCAGCGTATGCTTTTCTTCATCGGTTAGCTCTATTCCCTGATTTTTAATATGGTTTTCCATCTCATAATAGAGATTTTCCATTTGGCGTTTCGGATTTCGCGTACCGTAAATAGCCAGCATCAAGCTACTCGAGCCCCACAATAAGCCCTGAGCCATGCCCGCCCCGTCACGCTTACCTTTTAGATCACGCCGTACAAAGCCCGAGGCAAAGGCCAGCGCATCTGCCGCCAAGTAACTGATACCAGAGGCAACCATTGAGTTATCAGCCACCCATTGCTTAAATCCAGCTATACCTGTTGGCTTATCGGTGTCTAATGCTTCTTTAACAAGGTCTGCGGGCTGAGTGATGATGCCGGCTTCTTGCAATGCGCCAAGCACTTGTTCGTCTTTTTTGAATCCTGTAATTCTGAGTACCGGTGCGCCATCTTTATTATCTGCAAAGGCTTTCATGCCTCTCATGCGCAACGTTTCGATTGTTTTTTCATAGGTTTGCGTAGGCAGGCCGTCTTCTATGCGCAGATAGGCAGTCGGATACTTACGCTCATGCTCAAACGTAAGCTTCTTAACAATTGGGTCGTTATTCCAGCAATATAGCTTCACTTATATCCTTCCGGGCATATTTATCCGTATTGTTAGTTTACTGGCAGATTGTTACAAAATCATGGCGACTAGATGAACGTTTTGCGATAGTTACTGTTTTTATAAGGGTTTTTGTTTGAGTTCTGAACTTAAGCCATGAAGCCTTCATTACCCCCTAACGACTATTTGAGGTTGTATATGTCTGATAATTACCCTCCGCTGAGCCCTCCGAGTAATCGCGGTGTCATTGATGCATCTGTCTATCGCGACACCTATGATCAATCCATTCATCAGCGTGACGCCTATTGGGAACAACGCGCCAAGGAGACCTTGGATTGGCACAGCACGGATTGGGAACATGTATCGAATTGTCATTACGGAAAAGACGACACCAAAATCGAATGGTTCAAGGGTGGAACACTCAATGTGGCCGAAAATTGTGTCGATCGCCATGCTGCAGCGCACCCGGACCGTATTGCTATCATTTGGGAGCCGGATGATCCCAACGCCAAAGCACTGGAAATCAGCTACTCACAGCTTAAATCGGAGGTCTGCAAAACAGCTAATATGCTGCTTGAGCTCGGTGTAAAAGAGGGTGATCGTGTAACAATCTATATGCCGATGATACCGGAGGCAGCCTACACTATGCTGGCATGCGCCCGCATTGGCGCCATTCACTCTGTTGTTTTTGCTGGATTTTCTCCACAATCATTACGAGACAGGATCAATGATTGTGGCAGTGAAATCGTGATTACCGCCTCAGAGGGGGTGCGTGGTGGGAAAAAAATTCCGCTTAAGCAGAATGTGGACCTCGCATGTGAGAAAACCAGTGTTTCTAAAGTGCTGGTTGTAAATAAAAGTAACGAAGCAGTGAATTGGGTCGATGGGCGCGATATTTGGTGGCACGAATTAGCTGAAACAGTGGATAATAACCATACAATAACGCCCTATGATGCTGAAACTCCACTATTTATTCTCTACACCTCTGGGTCGACCGGAAAACCTAAGGGTTTGCTTCATTCTTCGGCTGGATACCTGCTGTATGCCGCAGAAACCTACAGGAATGTGTTCGATAGCCAGTCAGACGATATTTTCTGGTGTACCGCCGATATTGGATGGATCACCGGCCATAGCTACATGATTTACGGGCCTTTGGCCGCGGGCGCGACGACACTATTATTCGAAGGAGTGCCAAATTTCCCAGATTCCTCCCGTTTTTGGCAGATTGTCGATAAACATCGTGTGTCTTTGTTCTACACCGCTCCAACGGCAATTAGAATGCTGATGCGAGAGGGCGAAGCATACCTCAAAAACACCTCGCGAGACAGTCTTCGCATTCTTGGTTCGGTCGGTGAGCCGATTAATCCGGAAGCGTGGCGATGGTATCATGAGCAGGTAGGTAAATCGAAATGTGCCATTGTTGACACCTGGTGGCAGACCGAAACGGGTGGGCATTTGATTACACCATTACCTTATGCCAATACAACTAAACCGGGAGCAGCTATGCAACCCTACTTTGGTGTTCAGCCCGTATTGTGCGACGCAGCAGGAGATGTGGTAGAAGGCAAAGGCGAGGGCGCATTGTGCATTGCAGCAAGCTGGCCGGGCCAAGCGCGCACCATTTGGGGTGATCATCAGCGATTTATTGAAACCTATTTCTCGGCTTACCCCGGCTATTATTTTTCTGGTGATGCAGCTGAGCGCGATGATGATGGTCATTATTGGATTCGTGGGCGTATGGATGATGTCATCAATGTATCGGGCCATCGTATTGGTACGGCTGAGATTGAATCGGCGCTTGTACTGCATGATGCGGTGACGGAAGCTGCCGTGGTGCCAACGCCGCACGATATTAAGGGGCAGGCAATCTATGCGTTTGTCACACTCAAGCCAGATGTGATTGCTTCGGATGCGCTGAAGAAAGAGCTGAACCAGTTCGTACGTACCGAGATTGGGCCCATTGCATCGCTTGAGCAGATACAATTTGCAGATGCGGTGCCCAAAACCCGCTCTGGTAAAATTATACGACGCATTTTGCGTAAAATTGCATCAGGCGATGTTCAGTCCAAACAAGATTACGAAAAGCTTGGCGATATCTCAACATTGCTCAATCCAGATTCGGTTGATTCATTGGTAGATGAGGCGGTTCAGCTTCAAAAATCGGCATAAGGTTTCTTTACTTGGGTTCTATGTTTTCTTTTGTTAGGCTGCGCGCATGACTGCACAAAATGCCACTGATATGGATACCTTGTTACGCACAATTAGCGAGCAAGCTTTCGCTTCTGAACCTGAATGTCTACAACAGCTCATGCCGGAAATTGCCGCTTACGAGGCAAGGTGGCCGAGCATCTCTGAGCGCGCGCGAAGCTACATTACAACATTGCGCGAAGATGGGATGGGGGTGAGCGTTGAAGCGTTCTTACAAGAATATAGCCTGTCCAATAAAGAAGGCGTCGCGATTATGTGTTTGGCTGAAGCCTTGCTTCGGATTCCCGATCGCGCGACGGCTGACAAGCTGATTGATTCGACCTTTGATGGCGCAAATTGGGATGCGCATATTGGCAAAAGTGAATCGATCTTGGTGAATGCGTCAAGCTGGGGCTTGCTGCTGACCGGTAAAGTGATTGAATTCAGCGATAATGAGCAAGGGCGCGGTGCGAAGCGCTGGCTATCTCAGCTCACCCAACATTCCAGCGAGCCGGTTATTCGTAATGCACTCAAAGCGGCGATGAAGCTCGTTGCTTCACAGTTTGTATTGGGTGAGACTATTGAGTCTTCGTTGAAAAAGGCACGCAAATTTGAAAAGCTTGGCTACACCTTCTCGTATGACATGTTGGGCGAGGGTGCGCGCACGTTCAAGCAGGCAGAAAATTACTTCAACTCCTATAAGCACGCGATTGAAGAGGTCGGTAAGCGCCATTTTTATGATGGTGATGAAACCAAAATTCCGAGTGTCTCGATTAAATTATCTGCGCTTCATCCGCGCTATGAATGGCGCAAGCGTGAAATATGCATTCCCGCGCTGCTGGGTAAGTTGAAAGAGCTGATTAAGACTGCGAAGAAAAGCGGTATTCGCATCACGATTGACGCGGAAGAAGCGTATCGGCTGGATTTGAGTTTGGATCTGTTTCGAGAATTATATCTCGATGACGAAATCAAAGACTTCATCGGTCTGGGTATTGTGCTGCAAGCCTATCAAAAACGCGCCTATACGGTGATCGACTTTCTACTTCAGCTTGCCGAGCAAACGGGAAAGGTGATTCCGATTCGTTTGGTGAAAGGTGCCTATTGGGATACGGAAGTAAAGCGCGCACAGATTTTAGGCTTAACTGAATACCCCGTATTTACGGCTAAGGCGCATTCTGACATTTCCTATCTGGCATGCGCGAAGAAGCTGCTTGATAACCCGCATGCATTCTTCCCGCAATTCGCGACGCATAACGCACTCACGATTGCAGCCATCATTGAAATGGCTGGTGATAGCACGTTTGAATTCCAGCGTCTTTACGGCATGGGCGAGAAGCTGTTCGATCAGATTCGCGAGCGTCATTCTTGCCGCATTTATGCACCGATTGGCGAGCATCAGGATTTGCTGGCCTATCTGATTCGTCGCTTGCTTGAGAATGGTGCGAACACCTCATTCGTGCACAAGGTGTTAGACAAGCATTATGTGATTGATGATTTCCTCATCTCACCGAGCGAGCAGCTACAGCACGCAACGATTCAGGTGCCATTGCCACGCTTTATCTACAAAGATGCGCGCTTGAATTCGATTGGCATCGATATTGGCAATCGCTCGCATATGGATGAGTTTGACGCATTGCTCAAAGAGCCCGTAAGCGTTGATTCACCGAAAGAGAGTGCCGCCTCAGAAGTCTCAGACGCGCTAGATCGTTTGGATAAAGGCTTTCACGCATGGCATTTAAGCTCCGCGCATGATCGCGCTGCTATGTTAGAAAAATCAGCAGACATATTAGAGAGCAAGCGTAACGAAGTAGTGGAGATTCTGACTTTTGAAGCGCATAAGACGCTGCAAGATTCGATTGATGAATGGCGCGAAGCGATCGACTTTTTGCGTTATTACGCGCTGATGGCACGCCGACAATTCTCTGAGCCAATCGAGATGGACACGCCAACGGGTGAGAGTAATTTGCTGTATCTTCACGGGCGCGGCATTTTCTTTTGCATTAGCCCGTGGAATTTCCCGCTCGCTATTTTTACCGGCCAAGTTGCTGCCGCACTGGCAGCGGGCAATACCGTGATTGCTAAACCCGCCGAGCAAACGCCTGCCATTGCCAAGCTGATGTTAGACATCTTCCGTGAAGCGGGTATCGATCAGTCGGTCTTTGAGCTGGTTTATGGTGGCGGTAAACATATCGGCGATATTGTCACGCCAGATGCGCGTGTGAAGGGTGTGTGCTTTACCGGATCGACCGCGACGGCACGTCATATTCAGCGCCAACTTTGTGACCGTGAAGATGGTATTATTCCGTTGATCGCAGAAACAGGCGGGCTGAACTGTATGATGGTCGATAGCTCCGCACTGCTTGAGCATGTGATTGATGATGTTATGCTTAGCGCCTTTGGTAGCGCGGGTCAGCGTTGCTCGGCCTTGCGCGCGTGTTTTGTTGAAGAACATATTGCCGATGAATTTATTGCCATGCTGGCTGATGCGATGGGCGGCTGGGAGATTGGTAACCCGAACCACATTGCCCATGACGCCGGACCGCTGATTGATATGACGGCCAAAGAACGCGTTGATGCTCATATCGAGCGCATGAAGAAAGAAGGCAAACTGATCGCCGCCATGCCAATGGATGAGCATGCGCGTGATGATCTGGCGTTTGTTCAGCCTCACGCTTTTGAGATCAACGATTTCTCCATGCTCAAAGAAGAGGTGTTTGGACCGGTGCTGCATGTGATTCGATACAAGCAATCCGAGATGACGCAGACCATTGATCAGATAAATAGTTCCGGATACGGACTAACCTTTGGTGTACATAGCCGAATACCCCCTGTTTATGAAACCGCATGTGAGCAGGTGCGCGCCGGTAATTGCTACATTAACCGCAGCATGACAGGCGCCGTGGTCGGCGTACAACCCTTTGGTGGAGAAGGGCTTTCTGGCACCGGCCCTAAAGCTGGCGGGCCACATTATCTGCTTCGCTTTGCTGCGGAGCGCACCATTACGAATAATACCGCCGCCATCGGTGGTAATATTGAGCTGCTAATCGAGTAAAACTGCGGCTTTGTGCTGCGCTGCATATTGCTCTTAGAGCGCGTGCGTTTTATACTATAAGGCCAAAAAATGAAGGATAACGAGGATTCAATGAGCAAAATATCGGTAAAGACCCCTGTCGTCGAGCTAGATGGTGATGAAATGACCCGCATAATCTGGTCAAAAATCAAAGAACAACTCATACTTCCCTATCTTGATATTGATTTGAAATATTTTGACCTTTCGATCCAGAAGCGCGATGAAACCGATGATCAGATCACGGTTGATGCGGCTGAAGCGATCAAGAAATATGGCGTTGGCATTAAATGCGCGACCATTACACCCGATGAAGACCGCGTAGAAGAGTTTGGCCTGAAACAAATGTGGCGTTCGCCTAACGGGACCATCCGAAATATTCTGGGCGGCACCATTTTCCGCGCGCCGATTACCATTGATTCGATTCCGCTCTATGTGCCGGGCTGGAAGAAGCCGATTATTGTTGGCCGTCATGCCTTTGGCGATCAGTATCGCGCAACCGATATGGTGATTGATCAACCGGGTAAGCTGACCATGACCTTCACACCTGAGAATGGCGAGCCGCAAACCCATACGATCTTTGAGTTTGATTCGCCGGGTATTGCGATGGGCATGTACAACCTCGATAGCTCGATTGAGGGCTTTGCGCGCGCTTGCTTCAATTACGGATTGAAAACCAATTATCCGGTGATGCTTTCAACCAAGAATACGATTTTGAAAAAATATGATGGTCGCTTTAAGGATATTTTCCAGCGCATCTATGATGACGAATTTAAGGCCGAATTCGAAGCGAAGGGGCTGTATTACGAACATCGCCTCATCGATGATCTGGTCGCTTATGCGATAAAATCTGAAGGCGGCTTTGTCTGGGCATGTAAGAATTATGATGGCGATGTGCAGTCTGACATTGTCGCACAAGGCTTTGGCTCGCTCGGCCTGATGACCTCTGTGCTGCTTACACCAGACGGGCAAACCGTTGAGACTGAAGCCGCGCACGGCACGGTCACGCGCCATTACCGCCAGCATCAGGCGGGTAAAGAAACCTCGACCAACCCGATTGCGTCGATTTTCGCGTGGACACAGGGGCTGCGCTATCGCGGCCAGTTCGATAACACGCCGGATGTGGTCGATTTCGCTGATTGTCTGGAACGTGTGGTCATTGATACGGTGGAAGCCGGATACATGACCAAAGATCTGGCGCTTCTGATTGGAGATGAACAAAAATGGCTAACCACTAATGAATTTATGGACAAGCTGGAAGATGCTCTTTCTAAAGAGCTGGGCCTTGCCCAAGCCGCTTGACTGAACGCTGAATAATTGAAATGTAACTCCAAAAAAAACGCCCCGCTCTTGCGGGGCGCTTTCGTTTTAGACTAGCAAGGTCTTAGCCAGTGACTTCGAAATGCTTCATAATCATTGGGAAGATATGATAGCAACTCGCAACCGTCACCAGTACATAGACCAATGTGGTCAAGCCACCGGTGCCAAATAGGGTGGTGATTAGGTTCATGTCGATTAAGCCAACCAAACCCCAGTTAATGCCACCTAGTAATACTAGGATCAGCGTAAAGATATGAAACAATTTCATGTGTAACTCCATAGTAGTTGTTATGATCTAATTATATCATGCTAATTCTTAACAACTATCTGAAATAACGTATTTTTCTTGCGTTGCGGCAGGGCGGGTGCGCTGCCGAGCAGCATGTGCAGCAATCTGTAATATTTTGTAATTAAGTGATAATTCGTGGATGCAGTGCGAATTCGCATTGCGAGACTATGGTGCGCCGCAACCCACTGATTTTGCTGTTTTACAACAATTCTTCCCATTTTTCGGGCGGGCGGGCGATCACTGCGGTGTCTTTTGTCTCTACAATCGGGCGTTCTATTAGCTTTGGCTCATCGATCATAGCGGCCAATAAGACGTCCTCTGACGCATCTTTGAGGCTCTTTTCCTTATAGGCTGCCTCACCCGATCTAATGGCTTCGCTTGGGCGCTTATTTGCTTTTTTCAAAAGCGCGGATAGCTCGGCTTCTGACAAACGCTCTTCTAGGTACAAGCGAATGGCTGGCTCGTGCCCCGCTTCCTGCATGAGCTGCAAGGCTGTGCGCGATTTGCTACAGCGCGGGTTGTGATAGATGGTAAATGCAGGCATGATTAGGCGTGAATCTGACGCTTATCAACCGCAAGCGCTGCTTCTTTCACCGCTTCATTGAGTGTTGGGTGCGCGTGACAAGTGCGGGCGATATCTTCTGCTGATGCACCGAACTCCATCGCGATACAGCATTCATGGATCAGCGTGCCCGCATCTGGGCCGATGATATGAACACCGTAGACACGGTCAGTTTCTTTATCGGCAATCACTTTCACAAAGCCATCGGTCTGGCCGATTGCGCGGCCACGGCTGTTTGCGATGAATGGGAATTTACCGACCTTATAGGCTTTGCCTGATTCTTTGACCTGCTCTTCGGTCTGGCCCACGGTGGCCACTTCCGGCCAGGTATAGACCACACCCGGAATGACGCCGTAATTCACATGGCCATGCTGACCATCAAGAATTTCTGCGACCGCCACGCCTTCTTCTTCGGCTTTGTGGGCTAACATTGGGCCATCGATGACGTCGCCAATCGCATAGATGTTATCGACATTGGTTTGCCATTTACCGTTCACTTTAATGCGGCCGCGATCATCCGTCTCTACATCGACATTCTCTAAGCCCAGCCCATCCGTGTATGGTTTGCGGCCAATAGAGACCAATACGACATCGGCTTTCACTGTTTCTGCATCACCGCCTTTGGCTGGCTCTACGGTTAGGCTTACACCGGTTTTGGTTTTCTTCGCACCGGTCACTTTGTGGCCTAGCTTGAATTCGAAGCCCTGCTTCTCCAGAATCTTCTGGAATTGCTTAGAGACTTCGTTATCCATACCCGGGGTGATGCGGTCTAGGAATTCAATGACCGTTACTTTCGAGCCCAGACGTCTCCATACCGAGCCAAGCTCTAGGCCAATCACACCGCCGCCAATGACGACAAGGTTCTTTGGCACTTCCTTAAGCTCTAGCGCGCCGGTAGAGGATACGATTTGTTTCTCGTCAATCTCAACACCCGGCAGTGGCATCACATCGGAGCCGGTTGCGATCATGATGTTTTTGGTCGTGATCTTTTTCTTATCAACGGTGACTTCATTTTTACCGGTAATCTCGCCGTGGCCTTTGATGTATTCGACCTTGTTTTTCTTGAATAAAAGCTCGATACCGCCGGTGAGACCCTTGATGATCTCTTCTTTATTCTTCAGCATCTGCTTCAGATTCAGCTTCGGTTCAACATCAATACCGTGGGTTTTAAAGTCATGTTTTGCTTCTTCGAATTTCTCAGATGATTGCAGCAATGCTTTTGACGGGATACAGCCGACATTGAGGCAGGTACCGCCCAGTGCGCCGCGCTTTTCAACGCAAGCCACCTTCAGGCCCAGCTGCGCCGCTCGGATTGCACCAACATAACCGCCGGGACCGCCACCGATCACGACAAGATCAAAATCATGAGACATGAAAAACTCCTATTGTATTACAGGCCTAGTAGTAGGCGGCGCGGATCTTCCAACGCCTCTTTAACTTTCACGAGGAAGGTCACCGATTCGCGACCATCAACAATGCGGTGGTCATAAGATAGGGCCACATACATCATTGGGCGAATCACGATCTCACCATCAACCACGACGGGGCGTTGCTCGGTTTTATGCATACCAAGAATACCAGATTGTGGTGGGTTGATGATTGGGGTCGACATGAGCGAGCCGTAAACACCACCGTTTGATACGGTGAAGCTACCGCCGGTCAGCTCAGACATAGACAGCGTGCCTTCGCGCGCTTTCACGGCTTTCTCGCCAATTTCTGCTTCAATCTGCGCGAGCGATTTCTTGTCGCAATCACGGATAACCGGAACCACCAAGCCCTGAGGCGTACCGACAGCAATACCGATATCGTAATAGTTTTTGTATACGATCTCATCGCCGTTGATTTCTGCGTTCACTTCTGGGATTTGCTTGAGCGCATTGACCGCTGCTTTAGCGAAGAAGCCCATGAAGCCCAAACGAACACCGTGCTGCTTTTCAAACTCATCCTTATATTGAGAGCGAAGCGCCATGACGTTGCTCATATCGATCTCGTTGAAGGTCGTCAGAATCGCCGCGGTGTTTTGAGATTCTTTCAAGCGGCGCGCGATCACTTGGCGCAGCTTGCTCATCTTCACGCGTTCTTCGCGAGGGCCGGTAGCTGGCTGGGTAGACATACCGTCGCCACCCTCAATCGCTTCCAGCACATCACCTTTAGTTAGGCGACCATCTTTACCGGTAGCTGGAACGTTAGATGGATTCACTTTTGGGTTTTCTGCGAGCAGTTTGTTTACCGCTGGGCCAGACTCTTTGCCGCTTGCGGCTTGAGCTTTAGGCGCATCGCCGCCTCCTGGGGGTGGGGTTGGCTCGCCTTTAGGGGCAGAATCATTGCCCGCAGCACCTTCTTCGATGCTACCCAGAATCGCGCCGACTTCGACATTCTCGTCTACATCTGCCTTGATCTCTTTCAGTGCGCCAGAAACAGGGGCGTTCACCTCAAGCGTTACCTTGTCGGTTTCCAACTCAACTAGTGGCTCGTCCTTTTGTACAGAGTCGCCAACCTGTTTGAACCATTTTGCTACCGTTGCTTCGGCAACCGATTCACCTAGCGATGGTACAACAATATCGGTCATGATGATCTCCCTCAATCACTTAAGATGCTTTTTTGCGTTTGGTTTTGCTGGAAGCCGAATCGGTCTTCAGCGCTTGTTCGACTAGTGTGCTTTGTTCTTTTTCATGGATTTTCAGATAGCCCGCCGCTGGCGATGCTGCCGTTGGGCGGCCCGCGTAAGATAGACGCTTCTGCAAGCGGCCTTCTTCTTCCATGATGTCCTCGATATAAGGGGCAACGAATGTCCATGCGCCCATATTCTTTGGCTCTTCCTGACACCAACAAACGTCAGCATTTTTGTATTTTTTGATCGCCGCACGCACTTCTGCCGCAGGGAACGGATAATATTGCTCCATACGCACGAGTGCGACATCGTCAATCTTCTGCTCGCGGCGCGCTTCTAGTAGATCGTAATAGACCTTACCGCTGGTGAAGACGAGTTTCTTCACTTTATCGTCTGCTGCAATCTTGTCGATTTCTGGAATGACACGTGAGAAGCTTGTGCCGGGCAAGAAATCATCAAAGTTGGACGTACAAAGCTTATGGCGGAGCAATGATTTTGGCGTCATCACCACTAATGGCTTACGGAAATTGCGTTTTAGCTGACGGCGCAGCGCGTGGAAGAAGTTTGCTGGGGTCGTACAATTGACCACCTGCATGTTATCGTCTCCGCATAGCTGCAAGAATCGCTCCAGGCGTGCCGAGCTGTGCTCTGGGCCTTGGCCTTCATAGCCGTGTGGCAGCAGCAGCACCAAGCCAGACATACGCAACCATTTGATCTCGCCTGATGAGATGAACTGATCGATGATCATTTGCGCACCGTTGGCGAAATCACCGAACTGTGCTTCCCACATAACAAGCGCATCTGGTTCTGCAAGCGAGTAGCCATATTCGAAGCCAAGAATCGCAAGCTCTGATAGCGAGCTGTTGATCACTTCGTAAAATGCCTGATCATCACTCAAGTGATTCAGCGGCGTGTAATGTTCTTCGGTTTCCTGATCGGTCCAAACAGAATGACGGTGCGAGAAGGTGCCGCGCTCAGAATCTTGGCCGCTTAGGCGTACTGGATAGCCCTCTTTCAGAAGCGTTGAGAATGCCAACGCCTCACCCATTGACCAGTCAAAGCCTTCACCGGATTTGATGGTGTCCAGCTTCGCTTTCAATTGGCGTTGGATTTTGCGGTTAAGATTGAAGCCTTTTGGCACTTCGCAGAGCGACTTCATGCATTCTTCGAGTTTTTTCTTCTCGACTCCTGTATCGACTTCTGGCTTCGCGCCTTCTTCCGGCTTCACGATGCCAGACCATTTACCTTCCAGCCAGTTGGCCTTATTTGGAATGAAGTTTTTACCGGCATCGAATGATTTTTCGAAATGATCATTGAAGCGCGCATATTCTTCATCGACATAGTTTTGATCGACGACTTTTAGCTGCTTCAGGTAATTGGCGTAGATTTTCGCAGGCGAGTCATGCTTTGCGATTGCCTTATACATCTTCGGTTGGGTGAACATTGGCTCGTCACCCTCATTATGGCCATATTGGCGATAACAGAAAATATCGACCACCACGTCACGCTTGAACTTCTGGCGGAACTGCGTTGCCAAGCGGCAGCAATAGGCTACAGAGTCCGGGTCATCGCCGTTTACGTGGAAGATTGGCGCTTGCACCATTTTCGCCACATCAGACGGGTATGGCGTAAAGCGCGAGAATTTAGGGCTGGTGGTGAAACCAATTTGGTTGTTCACGATGACATGAACGGTACCACCCGTGCGATAGCCACGAAGCTCTGACAGAGACAGAGTTTCTGGCACCGAGCCTTGGCCTGCAAATGCCGCATCACCATGTAAGGTGAGCGCCATGACCTTGTCTTTGTTGGTATCGGTTTTTTGATCTTGTTTCGCACGCACCTTACCGCACACTACCGGATTCACCGCCTCTAGGTGCGATGGGTTGGCGTTAAGCGATAAATGCATGTTTTTGCCATTTGGCATGGTGCGGTCATGTGACGCACCTAAGTGATATTTCACATCGCCGGAGCTATTGACCGAATCTGGGAAGTCGAGATTGCCGTGGAAAAGCGATAGCATCTCTGAGTAAGGCTTACCCATGATGGTGGTAAGTACATTCAAGCGGCCACGGTGTGGCATACCAATCACGATTTCTTCAACACCTTCATCCGATGCGGTCTCAAGAATCACCTCCAAGCCCGCAATGGTGGCATCGCCACCCTGAATCGAGAAGCGCTTCATGCCCGGATATTTCATTTGCAGGAATTCTTCGAATGCCTCGACCTCAATCAGCCAGTGCAGAATATTCTTCTGCTCTTCTGAGGTGAGTTTGGGCTTACCCGCCATGCCTTCGACATGCTGCTGCAGCCATTGCTTTTGCTCTGGGTACTGAATATGCATGAATTCCACGCCGATTTTGGCGCAGTAGGTTTGGCGAAGAATATCGACGATTTGGCGCAGGGTCGCTTTTTCGTGCCCCAGCACCCCGTTAAGCACAATCTCTTTATCGTAATCCGCTTCGGTAAAGCCGTAGGTTTCTGGCTGCAATTCTGGATGTGGCTCTTTCGGCTCCATATTGAGCGGATCAAGGTCCGCCATCAGGTGGCCGCGCACACGGTAGGCATGAATCATCATTAACGCATTGACGCTATCTTGCGTTACTGCCGCATCTTTATTGCCCTTTGCCTGCTTTTTCTTGGCTTTGTCTTTAAGCTCTTCAGGATCAATCTGGCCAATGACCGCTGAGTGGTCTTTTGCCCAGCTAGGGCGCTGCTCTGACACCACACCCATAGATGCGAAGAAGTTCTGCCAGCCTTGATCAACCAGCGAGGCATTTTCTAAATACCGGCGATACATCTCCTCGACGAAGATCGTGTTTCCTGAGAATAAATGTTCTTCTACGGCATTTTCATCAGACATACGAATACGCAAGCCGAACGGCTCTCCCTAGCGTTATACTCATTGGACTATGTAGACCAATGAAGATTGGATGCAAGTAAAATCGGCGTTTTAGTGCTGAATTACTTCAACAATTCTGCCAATGTTTTGCCAAGCGCGGCTGGTGAATCAGAAACAGCAATGCCTGCAGACTTCATCGCTTCGATTTTGTCTTCAGCTCCGCCCTTTCCTCCAGACACGATAGCGCCCGCATGACCCATACGGCGGCCCGGAGGCGCTGTACGGCCCGCAACGAACCCAACCATTGGCTTTTTCTTCTTGCTGTGCTTGACGAATTCGGCTGCTTCTTCTTCCGCAGAACCACCGATTTCACCGATCATGATGATGGCATCGGTTTCGTCATCGCCCAAGAACATGTCTAACACATCGATATGCTCGGTGCCTTTTACCGGGTCACCGCCAATACCAACACAGGTAGACTGGCCGAAGCCCTCGGCTGTGGTTTGCGCCACGGCCTCATAGGTCAGCGTACCGGAGCGCGACAGAATACCAATGCGGCCTTTTTTGTGGATGTGGCCTGGCATAATGCCGATTTTGCACTCATCTGGCGTAATCACGCCTGGGCAGTTAGGGCCAATTAGGCGAGTAGAAGAACCGCTTAGTGCACGCTTCACTTTCACCATATCAAGCACCGGAATACCTTCGGTAATACAAATCACTAGCTCGATCTTAGCGGCAATTGCCTCTAGAATCGCATCGGCTGCGAAGGGAGGGGGAACATAGATAACAGAAGCGTTTGCTTCAGTTTTATCTTTAGCTTCCTGAACGGTATCGAAAATTGGCAGGCCAAGATGCTCGCCGCCGCCCTTACCCGGGGTAACGCCGCCCACCATGTTGGTGCCATATTCTACAGCCTGTTCAGAGTGATAGGTGCCTTCCTTACCGGTAAAGCCCTGACAAATTACTTTGGTGTTATTGTTAACTAGAATGGACATTACGCCGCCTCCTTATTTTTCACTGCGGTCACGATTTTCTCTGCGGCATCTGCTAGGTCGTCAGCCGGAATAATGGTTAGGCCAGAATTGCTTAGCATCTTTTTGCCCAACTCCACATTGGTACCCGCCAAGCGAACCACCAATGGAACCGAAAGATTCACTTCTTTCGCGGCGCCGATCACACCCTCTGCAATAACGTCGCAGCGCATGATACCACCGAAGATATTCACCAAAATACCCTCTACGGCTGGATCGGAAAGAATCAGCTTGAAGGCCTCGGTTACTTTTTCTTTGGTCGCGCCACCACCCACATCGAGGAAGTTTGCTGGCTCGCCGCCATATAGCTTGATGATGTCCATGGTCGACATTGCCAGACCCGCACCATTCACCATACAACCGATATTGCCGTCCATCTTCACGTAAGACAGATCGAATTTACCAGCTTGTAACTCTAACGGATCTTCTTCCGCTTCGTCGCGCAGCTCTTCGATATCCGGGTGACGATAAAGCGCATTGTCATCGAAGTTGAACTTCGCATCCAGTGCGATCAGCTTGTTATCTTTGGTGATAACCAGCGGGTTGATCTCTACCTGCGACGCATCGGTGTCGATGAATGCTTCATACATACCGTAGATGAATTTATGGAAATCTTTGAATAGCTCATTCGGAATTTCCAGCGCCTTCGCTAGCGTGCGGACATGATATGGCTGAATGCCGGTTGCCGGATCCACTGAGGTCGTGATGATTTTCTCAGGGGTTTTCTCGGCCACCTCTTCAATATCCATACCGCCTTCAATCGACGCCATAAAGGTAACGCGGCTATTTTCGGTATCTACTACCATCGATAGATAAAGCTCGGTGCCGATGTCGCTGCCCTCTTCGATATAGACACGCTGCACCTCTTTACCTTCTGGGCCGGTTTGGTGGGTTACCAAAGTCATGCCCAGCATTTCTTTTGTGAGCTGGTTAACTTCTTCTGCTGATTTAGCCAGCTTCACGCCACCCGCCTTACCACGGCCACCCGCATGAATCTGGGCTTTGACCACCCACAGATTGCCGGGAATATCTTTAGCCGCTTTTTCGGCTTCTTCCGGAGAGAAAGCAACCGCACCTTTTGGAACAGCTACGCCGTATTTACTTAAAATCGTCTTCGCTTGATACTCATGAATATTCATCAGATTTACCTTATAGTTTGACAGCTTTCATAAGATCCTTCACCGCCTTCACCGAGTTATCGAATTGCTTTTTCTCGGAAGCCTTCAAAGGAATTTCTACAATCTTTTCGACGCCTTTTTCACCGATTACCACCGGCACGCCGACATACATGTTCTTCACACCATACTCACCTTTCAGATGTGCAGCACATGGCAAGATTTTCTTCTTATCTTTCAGATAAGATTCTGCCATTTCGATCGCAGATGCTGCTGGCGCATAGTAGGCCGAGCCAGTTTTCAGCAATTGTACGATCTCGCCACCACCGAAACGGGTGCGCTTCACAATATCGTCTACTTTCTTCTTCGTAATCCAGCCCATCTTGATCAGGTCTGGCAACGGAATACCCGCCACAGAAGAGTAAGAGACAACGGGCACCATGGTGTCACCATGGCCGCCCAACACAAAGGTCGTGATCTGATTCATCGATACGCCCATTTCTTCTGCAAGGAAGAAGCTGAAGCGCGACGAATCGAGCACGCCCGCCATACCAACCACTTTTTCAGGCTTAAAGCCCGTCACTTTTTGCATGACATATACCATGACATCCAGCGGGTTGGTGATCACAATAACAAACGCCTTTGGCGCATATTTCTTGATGTTTTCGCCAACTGATTTCACCACATCGGTGTTGATGGCTATCAGATCGTCGCGGCTCATGCCCGGCTTGCGGGGAACACCGGCGGTGACGATACAGACATCCGCGCCCTTCAGATCTGAATATTTGTTGGTGCCCTTGATGTGGGCATCGACCCCATCTGGTGCGGCAGACTGGTTAATATCCAGCGCCTTACCTTGTGGCATGTCTTTGACGATGTCGAATAAGACAACATCACCAAGCTCTTTTTGACTAATTAAATGTGCTAGCGTACCACCGATCATGCCTCCGCCGATCAGTGCAATTTTAGGCCGTTTCGCCATAGATTCTCTCCTGTGCGTGGTTGAGAGCTAAGAAATAACGCGTTATTTATACTTATTCGGACGCAAAATACAAGCTTACTGCTTAGTTTTTCGGGATTTTTGTGATTTATTTCACCGAGTCGTCACACTATCTGACACTCTCTTTTGCTAGAATGCCTAAATGTCTGGAGAAGATAAGATACATACGCCGCAACCTCAGGACCTTGCCGCTGTGATTGATAGCGCTCAAGCGCTAGAGCATAAATTTGGCCCATTCAAAAATCCCATTGGGCTGGTGCTGGGCTATGGGCTGGTAGATGATCACTTCACGCCACTGGATGATCACACATTGGACGCGCTTTTGCAGGATTGGGATGAACATATGCAGCCTGTTTTTGACCAATTCTCTGTATCCGAGAAAGAACAGGCGGTTTTGCGTTCTGCCGCCAGCCAATATTTTCATGCCTTTCACTTAACGGCCGCAATGCGCGATTTTCGCTCTGAGATAAATGACTCGCTGGATACTTATCCGCCCAGTTTTGAGGAGGTCGATGAATGGCAAGCCGATATGATTAGTGAACTTCATCAATTTATAACGGGCACGATTACCAAAAACACATTAGAGCAGCTTTATGAATTTCATGACACCGATCTGATGGCCTTGAAATCTTTGGGAACCTCTATCGGAAGAACCACCTCTGCCTATCTAAGAGCAAATCCCTCCTGCGAAAAAATGGAGGTGCACCCAGAAAAAACCACCCGCCTGCCAGAGACCTTGGTCAAGAATATAAGAGAATTGCCAGATAGAGCTGCTGATCAAATTAGCTTAGGCGTAAGAATGAATTCCTAGCTATTCATCATCTCGAAGAATTCTTCGTTGGTTTTGGTGTCTTTCATCTTATCGAGCAAGAATTCCATCGCATCCATAGGGCCCATTGGGTTGAGGATTTTGCGAAGCACCCAAACCTTTGAAAGCTCTTCTTGGCTGTAGAGCAAATCTTCCTTACGCGTACCAGAGCGGGTAATATCAAGCGCTGGGAAGACGCGTTTGTCAGCCAGTTTACGATCCAGGATAATTTCCGAGTTACCGGTACCTTTGAATTCCTCAAAGATCACTTCATCCATACGCGAGCCGGTTTCGATCAGCGCGGTTGAGATAATGGTGAGCGAGCCGCCGTTTTCAATGTTACGCGCCGCACCGAAGAAGCGTTTTGGGCGCTGTAGCGCGTTTGCATCGACACCACCGGTCAGGACTTTACCTGAAGACGGCACCACCGTATTGTAAGCGCGGGCGAGTCGGGTGATAGAGTCGAGAAGAATTACCACGTCTTTTTTGTGCTCTACCAGACGCTTGGCTTTTTCAATGACCATTTCTGCCAATTGCACGTGGCGGGCTTGCGGCTCATCGAAAGTAGAGCTAACCACCTCACCTTTTACAGAGCGGGCCATATCGGTTACTTCCTCTGGGCGTTCATCGATAAGCAGCACAATTAGGAATGCTTCTGGGTGATTTGCGGTAATGGAGTGCGCAATATTTTGCAGCATCACGGTTTTACCGGTACGAGGTGGCGCGACCACCAGGGTACGCTGGCCTTTACCTTGCGGCGAAATCAGATCGATCACCCGCGAACTCATATCTTTGCCGGTTGGGTCATCTTTTTCCATGCTGATGCGATCTTCTGGATAAAGAGGCGTCAAATTATCAAAAGCGACCTTATGCTTACTTTTCTCAGGTGGCTCGTAGTTGATTTGTGTGACCTTCACGAGTGCGAAATAGCGCTCGCTATCTTTTGGTGCGCGTACTTCACCTTCTACGGTATCACCCGTACGCAGGCCAAATTTGCGGATTTGGCTTGGCGATACGTAAATATCGTCCGGTCCGGCTAGGTAATTCGCTTCGGGAGAGCGAAGAAAGCCGAAGCCATCTTGTAATACTTCAATGACCCCTTCACCAATAATTTCCTGATCTTTCTCGGCCATTTTCTTTAAAATAGCGAAGATCATTTCCTGCTTCAGCATCGAGCTGGCATTTTCCACCTCATGCTCTTCAGCGAGTTCTAGTAATTGATCAGGACTTTTTTGTTTTAGTTCTTGCAGACGCATAGATTTTCTCTGTTTGGAAAATTAAGGATATGGAGAATAGGGGGGAGTGCTGCCACTCATTTGGTAAGACCAATGTGCCACTTTTTTGCTTATACGTCAATCGTTTTCCCTAAAAGGGCTTCAGAACTGCCAAAAAGACGATGCCAAGCATAAGAATGGTGGGCACCTCATTGATATATCGATAATATTTTGCCGATTTGGTGTTTTCGTCACGCATGAAACTTTTGCGTTGCGCTGATAGCATGTGATGTGCGCCAGTCATGAGCACCACCAATGTGAGTTTCGCGTGCATCCAAGGCTGACGATAGATTTCATATTCGATCAATATCCAGCCGCCGAATATCCATGTCGCTATCATGGCAGGGTTCATGATATAGCGCAGCAGCTTTCGTTCCATGATTTTAAGCGTCTCTGATAGCTCTGAGCCTTTTTCTGCGTCTGCATGGTAGACAAATAGGCGAGGTAGATAGAGCAGTCCTGCCATCCAGGAAATTACAGAAATAATGTGCAATGCTTTCAGAAGTTCGTAACTCACGCTGCTTTTTCCTCTTTGTTTTCCAATGACGTTAAGAAAGGAGTGGTGAGCGATTCATCTTTCACGCAATCCTTGCCATCATCCCACGGACAATAAAATCCTTCCGTCCCGACAGACAGGCATAAATTTGCCAGACCTTTGATGAAATCTGGATCATCCATCACGGTAGGCACGCGGATATAGTTTTTCACGCCCGCATGATCGGCCAGTTCTTTATATTCGATATCCAACTCAACTAATGTCTCAGAATGTTCTGACACAAAGGCGATTGGCACCAGCACGATCGATTTACTATCTTTGCCTGCTCGCTCAATTTCATCTTCAGTTGATGGGCCAATCCATTTGAGCGGACCGACGCGGCTTTGATAGCAATTGACGTAATCGAGATTTTCGATTGCGAGTTCTTTAATGACGGCTTGGGTCGTTGCTTCGATTTGTTTTTGGTATGGGTCACCCGCTTCGATAATTTTTTCCGGCAAGCCGTGTGCTGAGAATAAAATCCGAGGATTCTGATCTTTCACTTTCTCAAAATGCGATCGGATGATGTTCGTTTGCGAGTGGATGTAATCCTCTTGCGTTGGGTAACAACAAAGCGTGGTGGTTTCTACATCTAGCTCTGCTCGCTTTGCTGCTTCGTGCCAGTCTTTTATCGATGAGCCGCTCGTGGTCGTTGAGAATTGCGGGTAGAGTGGCAGCAAAATGATATGGTCGGGCGCATAGTCTTTAACTTGTTTTGCCACCTCGTCACTCATTGGATGCCAATAGCGCATGCAGATAAATGTTTTCGCCTCGCCGCTGGGCGCTAATTGCGCTTCGAGTGCCCGCGCTTGTTTTTCGCTATTTTCGACAATCGGAGAATAGCCGCCTATGTGGCTGTAGATTTCTTGTGCCGTGCTCTCTCGTTTAGACGAGATAAATTTCGCCAAACACCAGCGAATCAGTTTGGGCGCACCAATGATGGCGGGGTCATTAAATAGGTTAAACAGAAACGGTTTAACGTTCTCTATCTTGTCTGGACCACCAAGATTAAAAAGGATGATGGCGGTTTTACTGTGTTTTTGTACCACGCTCATGGGCGATATTCCTTGATGAGTTTGCTCACTGCCGCCACATGCTCTGGCGGTGTGTGAGGGACAATGCCGTGACCTAGATTGAAAATGAACGGTCTGTCGCGCATCAAATCTAATATTTCTTGTGTTTTCTCTAGCGCTTTTTCCTTAGAGGATGCAAGTAATATCGGGTCTAGGTTTCCCTGCAACACCACCTTGTCTGATAGATTTTCTTTGGCCCATTTGAGGCACACAGACGTTTCAATGCCGGCGCCTTGTATCTTGGTTTGCTCAACATAATCGATCAGATTAACACCTGCCGTTCTAGCAAATCCTATAATTGGCGTATCTGGGTATTTCTCTTTGATGCTAGAAACGATCTGAGTGGTTGGTTCTATCACCCAACGTCTGAATTGATCGTCTGGCAAAATACCTGCCCAGCTATCGAAGAGCTGAATCGTATCGGCACCCGCTTCTATTTGGCGAAGACAATAAGATGAAATAGCGCAAATAAGTTTTGAAATGAGCGACTCGAAGAGTGTTTCATTTTCATAAGCAAAGCCACGTGTTTTTGCGAAGTCTTTGCTTCCGCTTCCCTCAATCATGTAGCACGCTAATGTCCAAGGAGAACCAGAAAATCCGATTAGTGTTTTATCTTCTGGTAATGATTTTTTCAGACCCGCCAAGGTCTCATAGACAGGATTGAGCGTTTCATGAATTTGGTTTTCATTAAGAGCATCTATCTGCTCTTCGGTTTGAATTGCCTCTAACTTTGGTCCTTCGCCTTTTTCAAACCATGTCCTCTGACCCATCGCATCTGGTATGACAAGAATGTCTGAAAACAGAATCGCTGCATCCATATCGTATCGCCTGATAGGCTGCAAAGTAACCTCTATCGGATCATCGATAGAGTAACAAAAATCTAGAAAGGATGGGTAATTCGCACGTATCTTCCGGTATTCTTCCAAATACCTACCTGCTTGCCTCATATACCAGAACGGTACTGAGCTTTGCTTATTTCCTTTGAGTGTCTCTAACAGTATTTTGGTCACGTTTCCTCGCTTGAGAACATGACTACATATAAAAATAATAATAATAAATAAGAAAAGTTAGGAGTTATTGTTGGAGGGCCTAACACTGAGGAATAACAATTTGACGCTCTCTATGCATATCTTTTTGCACATCTATCTGACATGGAAAAATTCTCTTGATAAGTAAAGGCGCGAGAAAAATAACAGACAGAAATTAAAGAAGAAAAGAGATACAAGAAAAGCGAAAGAAACGCAGGGAAAGAAACGCCATCCACGCAATACACGAAAGAGGCAGAAAAAAATACACAGGTGGATAAGATATGAAAAAAAACAAAGTGAACGGGTAGAAAAAAAGCCAAAGTGAAAAAACCAACAGGTTACACACATTAAAAAGACAGATATACACAGAGTATGAAGCGTTTTCATTTACATCTTGTATCCGACTCAACAGGCGAAACGGTTAGCTCGGTTTCAAGAGCTGCACTTGCGCAATTTGAAGAGGTGAGTGCGCAGGAACATGTTTGGTCGTTGATTCGTACCAAAGGACAACTCGAGAAGGTTTTATCGGCGATCGATCAAAATCCGGGAGTGGTCATGTTTACGTTGGTGAATAAAGAACTCAGAAGTTTTCTTCGTGCAGAATGTCAGAAAAGACAGGTGCCATGTATTCCGGTGTTGGGACCAATCATTCGTGAGCTGTCTGGCTACCTAAATGAGGAAGCACAGAACAGACCAGGCGTGCAGCATGAATTTACCGAAGATTATTTCAATCGTGTTGAGGCAATTAATTTTGCACTCGCGCATGATGATGGGCAAGGGCATTGGGATTTGGATGATGCGGATATTGTCGTTATCGGTGTATCGCGTACGTCGAAATCGCCTACATGTGTTTACCTGGCAAACCGTGGGTTTAAAGCAGCGAATATTCCATTCGTGCATAATATTCCTCTGCCAGAAGGCGTAGAAGATTTGAAGAAGCCCCTGATAGTGGGTTTGACGATTGGGATTGAGCGATTACTGCAAATTCGAAAAACGCGACTGCTCTCTTTGAACCAAGAAGAAGAGACCAACTACATCGATATGGAAGAGGTGAAGAAAGAGATCGAAGCCTCAAAACGTGTTTACAGAGAGAATGGTTGGCCGGTTATAGATGTGACGCGTCGATCGGTTGAAGAAACGGCGGCGATGATTATTCAGCTTCGCCAAAAGCAGTTACAAAAGAGAGAAGACGATAAGGCGGCATCATGAAGAAAGCCTGCGTGATTGGCGACCCGATTGCCCATTCCTTATCACCGAAAGTGCATGGCTATTGGCTGCAACACTATAATATAAAAGGCAACTACACCGCAGAGCATGTGACGGCAGATCAACTTTCAGGATTTTTAAAAAACCTCAAAGAAGCAGGATTTGCCGGGTGTAATGTTACCATTCCACATAAAGAAAACGTATTCGCATTAGTTGATGAATGCAGCGATGCGGCAAAAGAAATGAAAGCCGTAAACACAGTGGTGGTGTTAGAAGATGGTAGGCTCAGAGGTGATAATACCGATGGATATGGCTTTATCGCCAATCTAAAAAGCCATGTTGCCAACCTATCTGATTACTTAGATGATGTTTTGATTTTGGGC
>JALEGK010000003.1 GCA_022763105.1 Rickettsiales bacterium
CGATCGCGGCACCAAAGCATCCGATGCGGGTTTGCGTGCGGGCGACGTGATTGTCGAAGCGAATCAGGTCGAAATTGAAGATGTCGATGATCTCAAAGATGCGATTGCCAAAGCACGGAAGCAAGGCAAGAAACATGCGCTGCTGCGTATCTCGCGTAAAGAGAAATTCCAGTTCGTGACCATAGCGACTGGAAAGAACTAAAGATAAAAGACTAAGCGCTCACCCAATCTGATTTTGCAATGCCCTGAATATAAAGCAGGGCACTCAGATCATTGTGATTCACCACCACATTGGCTGCTTCTTGCACTTTCGGTTTTGCATGATACGCCACGCCTAATCCGGCGGTTTTCAGCATCGGCAGATCATTCGCGCCATCACCAACCGCTAGCGTATCTTCAATATCAATCTGATAGCTGCTCAAACATCCGCGCAATGCATCAACCTTGGCTTGTTGGCCTAAAATCGGCTCGACTACTTCGCCAGTCAGTTTGCCATTTTCAAATGCCAATTCATTAGAGTAATGTGCGTCAAAGCCGAGGGCTTCGGCCACGCGCCCAGTAAAGAACGTAAAGCCGCCAGACACCAACACGCAATGCGCGCCGCGCGCTTTCATGGTACGAACCAGCACATCCGCGCCAGCCATAAAGTTGATTTTCGTGTCAAACACGTCTTGCAGTGCAGATTCAGGCAAATCTTTGAGCAGTGCAATCCGCTCGCGCAATGCGCCATCAAAGGCAATCTCACCATTCATCGCACGCTCGGTGATCTCAGCGACTTGATCTTTAATGCCGACATAATCGGCCAGCTCATCAATGCATTCCTGCTCAATCATGGTCGAATCCATATCCGAGATCAGTAGCTTCTTAGCGCGCTGCTTGGTTGGTTGGGCAATCACATCGCAACCATCCAGTTTCGGCAGGTGCAGACGAATTTCTTCATGATACAGATCGCACGCCACACCCGGCTCTAACCACACCGGCTTATGCCCCGCAAACATGCTGTCATCCAGCTTTTGGCTTTCAGGGCCAGCAATCACTGTGGTAACGTAGGGGCTGTTATGGTCAGTCATGCGCATCCTATACTTATAGTCATGGGTCCAACCGCTAGCGGTAAGACGGCGTTAGGCATCCGTCTGGCGCAAGCGCTCGGCGGTGTTATCATCAATGCCGATACAATGCAATGCTATGCTGATCTCAGCATTATCACCGCTCGCCCAACCGATGAAGAGATGGCTCAAGCCCCGCACAAGCTCTATGGCATCTGGCCGGTGAGTACGCATGGCAACGCCATGATGTGGCAGGAGTTGGCGATTGCCGAGATCAAAAACGCGCACGCTGCAGGCAAGTTGCCGATTTTGCTGGGCGGCACGGGCATGTATATCAAAAGCTTAATTGAGGGCATGGCCGAGGTGCCTGCCATCCCGCCAGAGCTGCATGAGGCGACCAAAGCTCGCTATGAGGCAAACCCGCAAGCCTTTTACAAAGAACTGCAAACCAAAGACCCGGTCATGGCCGCCCGACTGACCGAAGGCGATCTGCAACGTCAGATACGGGCGATGGAGGTGCTGGAGCATACTGGAAAATCATTAGCCGCATGGCAGGACATGCCTGCCAATCCGGTCTTTCCACCCGAATCCTACACCAGTTGCTACATCGATTGGCCACGCGAAGAGTTGTATGCCCGCATCGATCAGCGCTTCGATATGATGATAGAGGAGGGCGTACTCACCGAGATCATGCAGATGATGGTAGCAATCAAATCGGCCTTTCCCGATGCCGACCCGCGCGATTTCGAGGCGGCGAGCGTACGCGGCATCCATGAAGAACAACGTGTGCGCAAATACCAGACGCTTCCATTGCTGCGCGCCCACGGTGTGCCGGAAATGATGGCCTATTTATGTGGCGATACCACGCTGGAAGCCGCCATTGATAAGGCGAAGCAGAACACACGTAATTACGCCAAACGCCAGCTCACCTTTCTGCGCAATCAAATGCCTGAAGCCATTGTCATCCCGCCGGACTGGTCACAAGATGCGCAAAAAGCACAGCAAACCATTGAACGCTTGGCAAAAACCATTGACCGCCCCCTTGCAACGCACTAACTTCGCCCATCTTGGATAAGCAATAGATTCGGCGAAGGAGACCCTTAAGTGGCTGAAAATACGCAAATGAATGGCGCAGAGATGGTGATCAAATCCATGTTGGATAACGGCACGGATACCGTGTTTGGTTATCCAGGTGGTGCGGTCCTGCCTATTTATGATGCGCTGTTCCAGCAAAATCGCCTGCGCCATATTCTGGTTCGCCATGAGCAGGGCGCGGCCCATGCCGCAGAAGGCTATGCGCGCTCCACCGGTAATGTTGGTGCATTGCTCGTTACCTCTGGCCCGGGTGCAACCAATACCGTCACCGGCCTCACCGATGCGCTCATGGATTCGATTCCGCTTGTGTGTGTGACAGGGCAGGTGCCAAGCCACCTGATCGGAACCGATGCATTCCAAGAAGCAGACGTAACCGGTATCACCCGCTCATGCACCAAGCATAATTATCTGGTCAAAGATATCGACGATTTGGGCCGCATCATGAATGAGGCATTCCACGTTGCTAAAACAGGCCGCCCAGGTCCGGTTCTGGTTGATGTGCCAAAGGACATCCTCAATACGGTTGGCACCTATAAAGGCAAAGCGCACGTAAAGCGTCATTCGTACAATCCGGTCAAACGCCCGAATATGAAGATGATTGAGAAGGCCGTCGATTTAATGGCGAAAGCCAAAAAGCCAATCTTTTATGTTGGCGGCGGCGTGGTCAATGCTGGCGAAAAAGCATGCAGCAATATGACCAAGTTGGTCCACCAAACCGGCTTCCCATGCACCACCACCCTGATGGGGCTTGGCGCATTTCCGGGTAAGGATAAGCAATTCCTCGGCATGTTAGGCATGCATGGTTCGCTCGAGGCAAATATGGCCATGGCCGAGTGCGACGTGATGATCAATCTAGGTGCACGCTTCGATGACCGTGTGACCGGACGCCTTGATGGCTTCTCGCCAAAATCGAAGAAGATTCATGTCGATGTCGATGCATCATCGATTAACAAAGTCGTGAAAGTCGACGTGCCAATCATCGGCGATGCAGGCGAGGTGATCGAGCTGATGCTGAGCCTATGGGCGAAGAAAAAACAATCCGCACAAAAAGACAGCTTGAAGAAATGGTGGGTGAAAATCGACCAATGGCGCGCGCGCGATAGCTTTGGCTTCAAGACCAACAAAAGCATCATCAAGCCGCAACAAGCCTTGCGCTCACTCGATGCGTATTTGGGCAAAAAAGATTTCTTCATCACGACCGATGTGGGCCAGCACCAGATGTGGGCCGCGCAGCATATTCTATATAACAAACCCAATCGCTGGATGACCTCTGGCGGCTTGGGCACCATGGGTTACGGCCTGCCAGCAGCCATTGGCGTGCAGGTGGCGCATCCGAAAAAGCCGGTGGTTTGTGTGACGGGTGAAGCGTCTGTGCTGATGAACATCCAAGAGCTTTCCACGCTTGCGCAATATCGCCTGCCTGTGAAAGTGTTTATTTTAAATAACCACTATATGGGCATGGTGCGCCAGTGGCAGGAAATGTTCCACGGCTCGCGTTACTCAGAATCTTACATGGACTCATTGCCAGACTTTGTGAAGTTGGCAGAAGCATACGGCATGAAAGGTCTGCGCGTGAAAAAGCCAGCCGATCTAGAAAAGACCATCGAAGAAATGATGCAGCATAACGGCCCGGTCATTTGCGATGTCTGGGTAGACCGCGATGAGAATGTCTATCCGATGATCCCAGCAGGTGCCGCACATAACGAGCTGGTCTTAGGCCCAGAAGAATTGGGATCAGAAGTGCTGGATAAAAACCGAGTGTAGTCAAAAATGATCGAGACTGTCACACCAACCGCGTCACATTATACCCGGTTGGCGACCATGTTCTTTTGGCGGTATTTGGGGATGATAGCCTTTGGTATGATTGTCATATTGCTGGTAGAACAGTTTATTACGCTAAGCATGGCACCACATTATCTACAATTTTACATTATGTTGGCGATACCAAGCGTCATAGAGACGATGCACAATAAAAAAGTCGGAAATGCTCGCTTTGTAGCAATAGTGGATGATCAGATTTTCAATGCAGACGACGTTAAGAAAATGGAAAAAAAAGACCGCTCGGTGCTACAAACAAAAATTAAAAAACTCCATGGAAGGTTTCTGTTTCCCTATCTTTTTTGGCACGTTCTTTATTGGGCTTGCCTGTTCTTTCTGCTTGTGCAATTTGCCAAAAACGGGCCTGTAGACTCTAGTTCCTACGATAGATTGTACGCTAAAAAAGAAATGTTGTTTTCAATCATTCTCTTCGGCTGGGTCGTGCCTTATGTCATCTTTGTACGCCTTATCAACAACCCCAAAAAAGGCCGCATGCTGGCCTTGGTGAAGGCGAGTTAAATGCGTTGGTATCACCGAATCGGGCGATTTTTTCTGCTGCATTTTTTAATCTGCACCTTGCCTGCGTTCGTGATTTATCAAACCTATGATAGTCAGCATTGCACCGCTGGCATGATATTCCCCAAGCAAAGTTGTATCCGCTGCGAAAATGCTAAAATGGCAGAATTGTTTTGCAATGACCCGACAAGCATGCAGCGCATTAAAACACTCACTTTTCAAACCTTCTTTTCAGCGGCCATGGCACCTATGTATGCGGTGGTCTTGCCCGCAAAGATGTGGAATCGTTTCCATGGGACAAACACCGAAAAGTTAGACACCAAACTGGTTGTCGCCGGGTTCGTCATCATCTGGTTTAACTTTATTTTGTTTTACATTTCATTCCGATTCATCACCCCTTTTAGAGAATATTTAAAAAACCGCCTTCATCACCATAAGCCATCACCAAAAACAGAGGTGATAGCTGAACCGCAGAAGACTAAGGAGGTGGATAAGGTAGAAAAGGAACCACAGAAACACAGTAGTCTGTCCGAGCGCTTGATAAAATGGCTCTCAATAGGATTTTTCGTCTGGGCCGTATTGGGTTTTATCCCGCTCATAACACTCAACATGGTGTTAGGAGGGTTTCAAGAGGATTGCTCTGCCCTTTTGCAAGGCAGTTGTGCAATCTGTAAGGGGAGTATGCCTTGGAATATGGTGTGCAACACTCCGTCTATCACGCAATCGATTGTGCAGGCTGTGCATGGCGTGACAGTCGTCATTTTTACATTCGGCCTGCTACCTGTATGGGCTGTCGCGGCGCTGATTAGTGCAATAACAGGGGTAAATGCTGACGTAATAGTTAAGGCGATAGGATTTGTAATTGCAGGGATGGCAGGGCTTTGGGTGCGCCATGTGACAGATAAGAAGCGATCGAAAGTCGAACTGGAGCGCATTAAAGCATCAGACCGAAAAATGCCTGAAGAGCAAAGAAAATGGACACAAGAGCGAAGTCGCATTCTTAAAAAAGAAGCGGCTGAGAAACAAAATGAGACAAACAATGGGCAGTAAATACAAGTTGCTAACGATGCGTTGGTATGCATATGTTGGGCCAGTGTTATTAGCGCTTTTTGTTGCGCCGTATTTCTTTCATCTCTTCTACGATGTATGTACCAATTGTGAGTCATTGGCACTGGGCCAGTGTGCTATTAATAATAATGTTAAGTTTCCAGGCATACATTGTAATAAGGGCGGAGTGATAGACGGCTTTGCCCAATTATTTTACTCGTGGGCGTTTCAGGGGCAGGCTCTCTCACAGATTTTGTTAGGGTTTATTCCGCACGCGCTGCTTGGCTTTAGAATTCCTCCAGAAATGTTGTTCTGGACGTTGATGGCCACCTTAAATGTGGTGACGGTCTATCACGGTGCAAAAGCGCTAAACATCTTAAACCAATATCAAAAAAGAATAAAGATATGCTCTAATATGCGCTGGTATCAGCGGATCGGAATGATGGTGATCACCTATGTATTACTGGTTCTGGTGCCGTATTTTACCATTCTCAGAACGGCAGACCGCTTTCCGGATGAATGTCGCTACACGTTGCAAAAACAGCTGGAAGCGAACGAAGAGCCAATCATTAAGGAAGGGGCGTGTGGTATCTGTGAGCCCGGCTTTTTTAAGGATTATGTCTGCAACAAACCTGGAAGGTTAGAAAAATTTAAAAGAGGACTTTTTGATGTTTCTAAGAGTCTGTTTTGGTTAAGTGCGTTTGGTGTGACGCTATTGGTCGCGGGACCATTGAAGTTTTTGGGGTTGACTGCGTTAGTGAAGCCGTTACTGCTTCTGGGAGGGGCGCTGCTTACCTTCTGCGCCCTTTCTACCTTGCTCTATTGGCTCAAACGCATTATAGGGAAGTCATGAACGCAGAACATTTAGATATCGTCTATGACATCATCGACGCAAAGCCGGAAGAGGAGCGTCATATCCTCTCTGTGCTCGTTGATAACGAATTCGGTGTGCTAAACCGAGTCGTTGGGCTGTTTTCTGCGCGCGGATATAACATTGAGGCGCTGACCGTAGCCGAGGTGGATGGCAAAAAGAATTACTCGCGTATTACTGTGGTCACCACCGGTTCGCCGCAAACGGTCGTCCAAATCATGAACCTGCTTGAGCGCATGGTGCCGGTGCATAAGGTCAATGACCTCACCACCGAAGGCCCGCATGTGGAGCGCGAGCTAGCGCTGGTCAAAGTAGCCGGTAAAGATGACGAACGCGTGGAAGCGCTGCGCATTGCCGATATTTTCCGCGCCCGCTCGGTTGATGCAACCATCGAATCCTTCATCTTCGAGATTACGGGTAAGTCATCTAAAATCGATTCCTTCATCGATCTGATGCAACCCATCGGCCTCGTCGAAGTCGCACGCACGGGTGCAACCGCTATGTCACGCGGTAAAAAAGGCGTATAATAATTTTCCTAAAAAATGATAAGCATTTGAAATAAATGTTTTTTGTAAGTTCGCCTGCGTTCTGCTATACTTTGCCTATGATGATCGCACGTAGCTTGATAATCCTGCTCAGTTTGGGCCTGTTAATCAGCCCAGCCCATGCAGAAAAAGTAGGGCCTCCAAGCCCTCCGGCAGAGGTTCATAACGATTATGAGAAAGTCGACGGTAACGTCACCATCTACCAAAACCGTGTCTACACGGTCTATTTCAACGATTACGACGAAATGTACAAAGCCTGCGGTACCAGCAAATGCTGTCGCGCATCGGTGCGTCGTATTCGCAAGGCGCAGGTGAAGCCCGAATATGTCAGCCGCGACGCCAGTTTGGTCTGTCCTGAGAATTTCCGCAAAACCTCGGTGCGCTGCCCGGCATCACTCATTTGGTGCGAGTCTGAACTTCGCCCAAAAGAATAACATTTTTACGTCGAAAACCCCTTGTTTTAGCGCATTTTACCCGCTATAACCCTCTCTCAATTAGTTGAATGAGCGTGAAGTAACACGCAAACACAGGACAAATAAGGAGAACGGGCAATGCGCGTATATTATGATAATGATTGTGATATTAACTTAATCAAATCGAAAAATGTGGCGATTATCGGATACGGTAGTCAGGGCCACGCACACGCTGCAAACCTCCGTGACTCTGGCTGTAAGAACCTCAAAGTCGGCCTGCGCTTTGGTTCGTCTTCTATTGAGAAAGCAAAATCGGCTGGCTTCGAAGTGGCGACCCCAGAAGAATGCGCTAAATGGGCAGACGTTGTTATGGTTCTGATTCCAGATGAGCTGCAAGCAGATCTGTATCAGGATGATCTGAAAGACAATCTGAAAGAAGGTGCAGCGCTGGCATTTGCTCACGGCCTGAATGTTCATTTCGGTCTGATCGAGCCACGCAAAGACCTAGACGTTTACATGATCGCACCAAAAGGCCCAGGCCATACCGTGCGCGGCGAATATGTTAAAGGCGGCGGCGTACCATGCCTGATCGCGGTTCATCAAGATGCAACCGGCAACGCCAAAGACATCGCGCTATCTTATGCGTCTGGTGTTGGTGGTGGTCGTTCTGGCGTCATCGAAACCACCTTCCGCGAAGAGTGCGAAACCGACCTGTTCGGTGAGCAGGCCGTACTATGTGGTGGTATCTCCGAGCTGATCAAAGCAGGTTTTGAAACGCTGGTAGAAGCTGGCTACGCACCAGAGATGGCGTATTTCGAGTGCCTACACGAAACCAAGCTCATCGTTGATCTCATCTATGAAGGCGGTCTGGCGAATATGCGTTATTCGGTTTCTAACACCGCTGAATATGGTGATTACAAAACCGGCCCACGTATCATTACGGCAGAAACCAAAGCCGAGATGAAGCGCGTGCTGGAAGATATCCAATCAGGTCGCTTTACCCGTGACTGGATGCTAGAGAACAAAGCAGGTTGCCCGAACTTCAAAGCAACCCGCCGCTTGGAATCTGAGCATGGTATCGAAGAGGTGGGCGAGCGCCTGCGCGGTATGATGCCATGGATCGCAGACAATAAATTGGTGGATAAAGCCAAGAACTAATCGGCCGCGCATTACGCGCCGCCAGAAGGAGGCAAGGTATGATTCGTTTCTGTTTAGGCATGGCACTATGCATGCTAAGCAGCAGCGCCTTTGCTTTGTCTTGTGCGCCGGTTAATCCGAAGGAAATTTTCCAACCTGAAAACACCGCAATCATCATCGGCAAGGTGCTAACCGTTGCGGAAGGTGATAACGAAAAAGCAGGACGCGGCAAAACCATCCAGCAGCGCTACGGCGTGCAGGTGGTGCGTAGTTTCAAAGGGCCTGAGTCGAATGAAACGATTGCGGTAACCGGTCAAGCGATTGGCCCGTGGGGCGCACAAATTCTGGAGCCGATTGATTCGGGCTATTTAATGGTGCTGACAAAAGAGCCAAGTGGTGATGGCTATTACTTCACCCAATGTTCGCATGTCGAACCATACCGTCCCGACCACGCATGGATTGTGCTGATGATGGATGCAGCACAGACTTACGAGAAAGCACGACTGGCAGAAGAGCAAAAACTCACACTCCCAGAGGGTGCCGAATCTTCCGAAACGACCAACACAAAGCAATAGCCATGACAGAAAAAATTACCATTTTTGACACCACGCTACGCGATGGTGAGCAATCCCCCGGCATGTCCATGACCAAAGACGAAAAACTTCGCGTGGCAGAAGTGCTCGATGCGATGGGCGTTGATGTCATTGAGGCCGGATTTGCCATGGCTTCTCAAGGCGATTTTGAAGCGGTGCATGCAATTGCGCAGCAAGCACAGAATGCTGTGATCTGTTCGCTGTCACGTGCGAAACATGCCGATATTGAGCGCGCAGCCGAAGCGATCAAGCCTGCCAAACAAGGCCGCATTCACACCTTTATTTCAACGAGCGATATTCACCTCGAACACCAATTCCGCATGAGCAAAGAGCAGGTGTTGGAGATCATTGATGACACCGTGAAGTTGGCGCGTAAATTTACTGATAATGTCGAATGGTCGGCGATGGATGCGACGCGCTCGGATCTCGATTATTTATGCCGCGCGGTAGAGACCGCGATTGCGGCGGGTGCCACCACCATTAACCTGCCCGACACAGTAGGTTACGGCACGCCTGAGACGGTCGCAGCCATGTTCACTCATGTGATGGGCAAAGTGCCAAATGCAGACCAAGCCATCTTCTCTTTCCATGGGCAGAATGATTTGGGCTTAGCAACGGCAAACACGCTAGCCGCATTGCGCGCAGGCGCACGTCAGGCCGAGCTGACCATTAACGGTATCGGTGAGCGCGCGGGTAATACCTCACTGGAAGAAGTGGTGATGACCTTGGCCGTTCGCAAAGACGAATATGGTTTAGAGACCGGCATTGATAGCAAGCAGATCATGCGTGCATCGCGCCTGATTCAAAATATCACGGGACAGTCAGTGCAGGTGAATAAAGCGATTGTCGGTGCCAATGCTTTTGCACATGAATCCGGCATCCACCAAGATGGTATGTTAAAGCATGCGGGCACCTACGAGATCATGACGCCGGAATCAGTCGGCCTAACCAAAAGCAATCTGGTCATGGGTAAGCACTCAGGCCGTCACGCCTTCCGCGATAAGCTAGCCGAGCTGGGTTATCAGTTGGGCGATAATGCACTTGAAGATGCGTTTAATCGTTTCAAAGAATTGGCCGATAAAAAGAAAGACGTCTACGATGAAGATATCATCGCGCTGATCGATGCCGATGCTTTATCAGAGAATCAACGCCTTCAATTCTCAGGACTAGAAGTTGAGTGCGGTACCGAAAATGCACAAATTGCGCGCCTGACCATGCAGATTGACGGTGTCGCCCGCCAGATCAAAATGGAAGGCAATGGCCCGGTTGATGCGATCTTCAAATGTATCAAGGCGCTGGTCCCTGATGCCGATGATTGCCATTTGCAGCTATATCAAGTGCATGGCGTCACCAAAGGCACCGATGCACAGGCCGAAGTGACGGTTCGTCTATCCAAGGATGACCGCCATGTTAACGGTCACGGAGCAGATGTAGACACACTCGTTGCATCTGCGCTTGCTTATATTAACGCGCTATGTAAGTTAGAGCTGTTGGAGTCCAGAAGGCTGACCCATTATGCTCAGCAAGAAGATACTCAAACAAAAAAAGAAAAAGCTGTCTAACATCTTAGGGTAGTGCGAATGTTCGGACGTTTATTTGGTCTCATGTCAGAAGACATGGCGATTGATCTAGGAACCGCGAATACGCTGGTTTTCGTAAAAGGGCGAGGCATTGTCCTCAATGAGCCATCGGTGGTGGCCATGAAAGAAGAAAAAGGCCAGCCCGTGCCGTATGCATTTGGTAATCAGGCCAAGCTAATGCTGGGCCGGACGCCAGAGAAAATAGATGCAATCCGTCCGCTTAAAGACGGTGTCATTGCAGATTTCCGCACTGCGGAAGAAATGATCAAACACTTCATCCGCCGCGTGCATAATCGCCGTACCTTCACTGGTCCGCTGATTATTATTTGTGTACCTTCCGGTTCGACGCCGGTGGAGCGCCGCGCGATTCAGGAAGCCGCAGAAAATGCTGGCGCGCGTGATGTGTATCTCATCGAAGAACCAATGGCCGCAGCCGTAGGTGGTGGCCTGCCTGTGACCGAGCCAACTGGCTCGATGATTGTCGATATTGGTGGTGGTACCACCGAGGTCGCAGTTCTGTCACTGGGCGGTATCGTCTATGCACGTTCTGCACGTGTCGGTGGTGATAAAATGGATGAGGCGATTATTTCCTACATCCGCCGCTACCACAATTTGCTGATCGGTGAGACCACAGCAGAGCGCATTAAGAAAGAAATTGGTGCCGCCTGCGCGCCCGAATCAGGTGATGGTAAAATGATCGAGATCAAAGGTCGCGATCTGATGAACGGCGTGCCAAAAGAGCTGACCTTAAGCGAATACCAAATTGCGGAATCGCTGGCCGAGCCAGTAAGCCAAATCATCGAGGCGGTGAAAGTCGCGCTCGAATGTACGCCGCCAGAGCTGTCTTCTGACATTGTCGATAAGGGGATTGTACTGACCGGTGGTGGTTCATTGCTGCATAATCTGGATTTAGTGCTTAGCGAAGCAACCGGCCTGCCGGTCTTCCGTGCCGAAGATCCGCTATCATGCGTTGCAATGGGCACAGGCCGCGTTTTAGAAGAGCCAGAGACCTTCAAGCACGTACTCTTTAAGCATTCATAGGCTAAAACCCACGTAGATTGTTGCCAAACAGATGCGCGTTAATATTTTATTAACGTGAATATGCTTATGTGGATAGATGGACATTTCAGCTTGTTAGCGAGTGTGATAATGTCCATAGTTGTGAAAAAGAGAAAAGCGTGGGTGACACATGTCATTATTCAGCAGTAAATCGACTGATCTAGCGATCCCGCTAAAGCCCCTGCTACAGCGCATTTTTGTGGCGGCATTGGTTGGTTTGTCTGTGCTTTTACTCTTCCTTGAACGCTCCAATAATGGCCTATCTGCATCAATCCGCATGGCAATTACCGACGGTGTCGTCCCTGTCATCGATGTCATGTCCGCGCCGATGGATGCGATCAACTCAGCCACCACTGCTATCGATGATGTCATGCTGGTCTATCAGGAAAATGCCCGTCTGCGCGAAGAGAATCGTCGTTTATTGCATTGGCAGCATGCGGCGCGCGCATTAGAGGTTGAGAATAATTCGCTGCGCGAGTTGATGCATTATCATCCGCAGCACGCCATTTCATATATTACCGCGCAAGTGGTCGGTGACACCACCTCTGGCCTGAATCAACAAATTTTGATTGCGGCAGGTGAGAATCAGGGTGTCAAACTCTATCAAGCTGTCATTAACGAGAATGGTTTGCTTGGTCGCGTCATCAATGTCGGTAAAGACTCATCTCAGGTGATGCTGATCAGTGATATTAACTCACGCATTCCGGTGGCGGGGCAGCAAACAGGTCTGAAGACAATT
Organism: Rickettsiales bacterium; assembly: GCA_022763105.1. Lineage (GTDB taxonomy): Bacteria > Pseudomonadota > Alphaproteobacteria > Rickettsiales > UBA3002 > JALEGK01. The sequence continues at coordinate 12,460 of JALEGK010000003.1, forward strand.
TTGGCTGGCGACCGTTCCGCCCAGCCATATCTGAGATTTAAGCACGCCAAGAAAATGCCAAAGGCGGGCGAATTGATTGTTACAACGGGAGACGGCGATGTCTTCCCACCCGGTTTGGTCGTAGGTAAGGTGCAAGAGCAAGATGGCGGCGCATGGCGCGTTAGCCCAAATGTTGATCTGGAAGCGCTGCACTATGTACGCGTGGTCAGCTTCTCTAAAAAAGCACAGCCGCATTCTGTAACGCTTAAACCATAATGCAATCATCCTCGGATTATTTCCGCAGCATGTTGCTGCGCAGTGCCCCATCTTTATTGCTGTTGATTGCTGTTATTATGGCGGCCATGCCAATGCCGCTCATTCAGGTCAACCTGCCTTTTGTCTTCTTCACTTGGATGGTCATTTATTATTGGTCGCTTTATGCGGCAAACACCGTGCCTTATATCGTCTTGTTCTTACTGGGTTTGGTGCACGACATTGTCGCAGGCTGGCCTTTGGGGCTGGATGCGCTCATGTTTATGGTCTGGCGTTTCACGGTGGCAGGTTCGCGCCGCTTCATCGCCATGCAACAATTCTGGACGATCTGGGCAGGCTTCGCGCTGATGAGTCTGATCAGTGTCCTCATGTATTGGCTGTTGTTATGGGGCTTGTTTGATCACGGCATGAACATGCTGTTCGAATTATTGCTGTCTGCTGTGCTGACCAGCATCCTCTATCCCATCTGTCATATCCTGTGCAATCTACTTTATGCACGGATGCCTATCTTACAGCTTCGCCCGCAGTAAGTTTCGTGTATTTTGGCATGCACAATAAGAGGTGACATGCTTGCATTCATCATCAGTCCGCTCATATTAAACCTGATCGCCATTGTGTTGCTGATAAAAAGGCAAACAAAGCGGGCCGTTCAGCTATTAGTATTCAGCGCATGCATACATGGGGTGTTCGCATTTTTTGTCATTATGGATAAGGCGTTTTCAGGGTAGGTAATGCAGAGTCAGGACGAACAACAACGGATGATTTCCCGCCGCGCCATGTTGGTGTCGGGCGTGCAGTTTGTTGCGATCAGCGGATTGATCGGTCGACTCTATCATTTGCAATTCTCCAAGTCAGATCAGTATAAAACACTCGCTGATGGTAACCGCATTAAAGTGCAGCTCATTGCCCCGGCGCGCGGCGAATTGCTTGGGCGTACCGGCAAGCCCATGGCAGAGAACCAAGTCAATTACCGTCTGTTTCTAGAGCGTGAAAATCGCGAGCATGCGGTGCAGAGCTTCGAGAAATTAATAGAGCTTCTGGAAATCCCAGAAGAGCGCGTCAAGAAACTAAAGCCAGAAGTGCGCAGCCGCAGTAATCGTAAGCCGCTCATGATTCAGGAATATCTGAGTTGGGATGATGTCGCCCGCATCGAATTTCATATTCCGAACCTGCCCGGCATCTACATAGAAGAAGGCCAGCTGCGCTATTATCCCTATGCTGACAAGGCATCACATCTAATCGGTTATGTTGGCCGTGTGTCTGAAAAAGAGATGGATGAAAACCAACCGCTCTTTCGTCTGCCCGAATTTAAAATCGGTAAAAATGGCGCCGAGCTGATGCTGGAAAAGCGCCTCCAAGGCCAAGCGGGCGCGCGCCAGCTAGAGGTAAATGTATCGGGCCTGTCGGTGCGCGAATTGGCGATGACTGCGAGCAAGGCAGGTGAGAATGTTAAGCTAACAATTGACCCTGAGCTGCAAGAATTTTCCGCAACCCGCATGGGCGAGGAGAGTGGCTCCATTGTCGTCATGGATGCGCATTATGGTGAGATCTTAGCGCTCGTCTCCATGCCCGCATTCGATCCGAACAGCTTCAGCTTGGGCATCAGCAGCAAATACTGGAAAGAGTTGATGGATAATGAAAAGAACCCGCTACTCAATAAAGCGGTCTCTGGCATTTATCCTCCCGGCTCAACTTTCAAAATGGTGGTCGCGTTGGCTGGTTTGAAAGCGGGCGTGATTGACCGCAACAAACATTTTTACTGCCCCGGTTTCTTCCATCTTGGCTCGCATCGTTTCAATTGTTGGAAACAAGGCGGGCACGGCCACATGAATGTGCGCTCTGCCATTGCCGAATCGTGCGATACCTTTTTCTACCACACCGCCTTCCAATTAGGCATTGAGCCGATTGTCGAGATGGCACGCCAATTAGGGTTGGGTGATGCGCCAGACATTGGCTTGCTTGGCGAAAAAGACGGGCTGCTACCAACGCCGGAATGGAAGCGCAAAACCCATGATCAGCCTTGGGTGCGAGGCGATACGATCAATGCGAGTATTGGTCAGGGTTATGTGCTGGCAACGCCATTACAGCTTGCTGTCATGGGGGCGCGTATGGTCAATGGCGGCCATGCCGTAACGCCAACATTGCTGCCCGTAGAAGGTGACGCACCAACCTTTGAGAAACTCGATATTCATGATTCGCATCTCGATTTGATTATGGATGGTATGTATCAGGTGAGTAACGCTACCAACGGTACCGCCTACTGGAAGCGCATCACCGAAGAAGGCTTCGAGATGGGTGGTAAAACCGGAACCTCGCAGGTGCGACGCATCACCAAGCAGGGCGTCGATCAAAGCACCTTGCCGTGGAAGCACCGTCACCACGGTTTGTTTATTGGCTATGCACCCGTGCACAATCCACGCTTTGTCTGCTCGGTCGTGGTCGAGCATGGCGGCGGCGGCTCATCGGCGGCAGCACCGGTGGCGCGCGATGTCCTACTCAAATTACAGCAGCTCGATGCAGCGCATAAAAAGCGATATAAGGGGTAAGGCATATGTGGGCATCGCTACTCAATAAACTAAAACAGATGAACTGGATTATCCTGTTCTGCGTGCTCGCACTTGGCACCCTCGGCGTGCTTATGCAATATTCTGCTGCAGGTGGTAATATGCAGCCTTGGGCGCATCCGCATTTGGTCCGGTTCGCCGTGGGGCTTGGGCTGTTTCTGCTCGTTGCGCTGCTGCCCATCTCTTTCTTTATACGCTTTGCCTATCCGATCTACGCGCTGTGCTTGGTCATGCTGCTCTTTGTAGAAATCAGCGGCTATGTCGGTATGGGCGCGCAGCGTTGGATAAATCTGGGCTTCTTGCGCATCCAGCCATCAGAATTCATGAAAATTGCCCTTATTTTAGCGCTCGCTCGCTATTTCCACTTCACCCATGCGAGCGATTTATCCTACCCCGTCATGCTGCTGCCTGCCGCTGCATTGGTGGCGATTCCGGTGTTGCTAATCCTAAAGCAACCTAACTTGGGTACGGCAACCATTGTGAGCTTTATCGCCGTCGTCATAGCCTTTATGGCAGGGGTGCGATGGTACTATTTTGCAGGCATGATTGTGACTGCACTCATTGCCGCCCCGATTGGCTGGCAATTCCTCCATGATTACCAAAAACAAAGGGTGCTCACCTTCCTTGATCCGACTCAAGATCCGTTAGGCTCAGGCTATAATATTGCGCAATCGATGATTGCGATTGGATCGGGCGGATTCTGGGGTAAGGGCTTTTTGCACGGCAGTCAGGGCCAGCTCGACTTTTTGCCAGAAAAACAGACCGACTTTATCTTTACCATGGTCGCCGAAGAGCTGGGTTTTGCCGGAGCCATTGGTGTGCTGGTCTTATTTGCCGGTATTCTGATCTATGCTGTTGCACTCAGTGTGCGCCCGCGTGAGCGTTTTGGTGGCATGGTGGCGGCAGGGCTAACCGCATTGTTTTTTGCGCATATTTTCATCAATATCGCCATGGTTATGGGCATGGTGCCGGTCGTGGGTGTGCCGCTGCCATTTTTGTCTTATGGTGGTACCTTTATGCTCACCACTCTTATCGCCTCAGGGTTGCTGATGAACATCTATATTCACCGCGATACCTCGCTTAATCGTAATATCCGCAGCTTTTTCTAGCGAGCAACATCAAAAAGTCGTAACTTGTTTACGAAAAATTTATCTTTTAGTGGTTAGCTGGAACTATGCGCTCGAACGCGCTAACAGCATGGAAGAAGGTTGAAAATGTTCTCAGAAGTGAAATTAGCCGAGCAGCTTTGCACCCGACTATGTCATGATTTGACAGGTCCGATTAGTGCCGTAAATAACGGGGCGGAATTCTTGTCCGAAGAGGGTTTCGACATGGAGAGCGAGGCGATGGACCTCATTCTCAATAGCGCCACCGAAGCGGTGCGCCGCTTACAATTTTATCGCCAGGCCTATGGCCGTATTAATGATAATGGCGAGGCATCACTGGATGAGAAGCGTCAGGTGGTCGAAGAGTTCTTCTCTACCACACGCATCAAAGTTGATTGGCCGGATGAATATACCGACGGCGCGGGCGTATCGGTTAGCCATAAAATGGCGCGCTTGGTCATGAATGTGCTCATTATTGCCTCTGGCATTCTGATTCGCGGTGGCACCATTGCCCTGCACATTCAGGAAAATGACAATAAACGCAGTATTTCTCTCAATGCATCTGGTCCAACGGTCAAACTGGATGAGGATATTCTGGCGGTGCTACGTCGTGAGAAGCAAATCACTGATTTATCGCCTAAAACGGCTCAGTTAGCCCTAACGCTAACCATTGCCGATGAAATCGATGCCAAGATGAATTTTGATGTGACCGAAGAGCACGCAAATATCACAATCGAACAGGTGTTGGTCACTGAAGAGGCGCCAATTCCTTCTTTTGCATAAGTAACATGCACAATCAGGGCGATGCGCAGCACTTGCCCCATTTCGAGCCAAAAAAAGAGCGGTTTCGCGATTAATGTTTGCCATGCAGTCCGTGGGACGCAATAATACGTAAAAAGCACCATAGGGGGGTGTTATGGACGATCTCATCAGTGAATTCATCACTGAGACATCAGAAAGCCTATCAGTTCTCGATTTGGAGCTGGTAAAGTTAGAGCAGAATCCAAATGATGAAGAGATTCTGGGGAATATCTTCCGTCTTGTTCACACGATTAAAGGCACGTGCGGCTTCCTTGGCCTGCCACGTCTAGAGTCCGTTGCCCATGCAGGCGAAAATGTGTTGGGTAAAATCCGTGATCACGAAATTGAAGTCTCGCCCGAAGCAATCTCGATTGTGCTAGAAGCACTCGATTGTATTACCGGTCTGGTCGAGCATTTAGCAGAAAATGGCGAAGAGCCAGAAGGCGGTGATCAGGCGCTCATTGACCGATTGAATGCCATGGCTGCAGGTGAGGCACCGGCAGCAGCAGATGCGGCAGAGCCTGAGCCGGAAGTAGAAGAAGAGCTGGAAGGTGGCTTGAGCCAAGACGAGCTTGATGCACTTGAAAAAGCCTTCATGGAAGCAGAGGCGACGATTGAGGGTGGCATGGAGCAACCGGTCGCACCACAAGCACCCGAAGAAGAAGTGGTTGCAGAGGCAGAGCCTGAAGAGGCGCCAGCCGAAGAAGCGCAAGTCCCCGAAGTGACACAGCCTGCAGAAAAAGCAGAAACCGAATCGGTCTCTGAATCGGCGAAGAAAAAAGCCGTCAAGCAAGGCTTGGCCGCAGGCGATATGAAGGAGGCAGCCGCCGGTGCAGGTGGTGGCAATATGGCTAATCAAAGCATCCGCGTTAGTTTGGATGTTTTAGAAAACCTCATGCAAATGGTGAGCGAGCTGGTGCTTACCCGTAACCAATTGCTGCAAATTGTGCGCAACCAACATGACAGCGAGCTGAAAACACCGCTCCAAAATCTCAGCCATATCACAACCGAGCTGCAAGAAGGCGTGATGAAAACGCGCATGCAGCCAATCGGAAATGCATGGGCAAAATTCCCACGTCTGATTCGCGATCTGTCGATTGAATTGGGCAAGAAAATCGAACTGCACATGGAAGGTGCAGAAACCGAACTCGACCGTCAGCTGTTAGAGCTGATCAAGGATCCGCTCACCCATATGGTGCGTAACTCGTGCGATCATGGCCTAGAAACGCCCGATGATCGTATCGCAGCAGGCAAGCCTGAGCTGGGCACGGTCACGCTGCGCGCATTCCATGAAGGCGGGCACATCATTATCGAGATTGCCGATAATGGTCGCGGTGTGAATATCGAACGCGTGAAGCAAAAGATCATCGAGAATGGTTTGGCGACAGGTGCAGACCTCGAAGAGATGCATGATCAGCAAATCATGCAATATATTTTCAAGGCAGGTTTCTCGACAGCTGAAAAAGTCACGAGCGTATCTGGCCGCGGTGTTGGCATGGATGTGGTGCGCACCAACATCGAGAAAATCGGTGGTACGGTAGAGCTATCATCGGAAGCCGGTAAAGGCTCGGTCTTCCATATCAAGATTCCACTGACGCTGGCGATTGTATCGGTGCTGATTGTCGAATCGAGCGAGCAGCGCTTCGCGATTCCGCAAATCAATGTGCTTGAGCTGGTGCGTTCTGCGCGTGACAGCGAACATAAGATCGAGACCATTAGTAATGCGCCTGTGCTGCGTTTGCGTGGCAAGTTGTTACCACTCGTATCACTGCACGATATTCTGGATTTACCAGAGCAAGAACAGCCGCTCGACGAAGATGGTAATGTGATCTCGTTGAATACCAATGACGAACAATTCGTCGTTGTCTGTAGCGTTGGCGGTACTGAATATGGCGTGATTGTTGATCGCATTTTCGACACAGAAGAAATTGTAGTGAAACCAGTCTCAAGACTCATGCAGGATATTGGCGTTTATTCGGGTAACACCATTTTGGGTGATGGTAGCGTCATCATGATTCTTGACCCCAATGGCATTGGTAAAATCGTCGGCGAAAGCGATACCCATGCCGTGCAGGATGAGGATGATAAGAAAACCTCTGCCGATGGTGAGCGCAAAGTAAGCTTCCTAACCTTCCGCTCAGGCTCTGGCGCACCAAAGGCCGTGCCGCTTGAGCTTGTCTCGCGCCTAGAAGAAATCAACGTGAATGATATTGAGCTGTCAGGCGATACACCGGTGATTCAGTATCGCGGAGATCTGATGCGCCTGAGCACGCTAACCTGTAGTGAGATTCCGGCAGATGGCAATTGCGAAGTCATCGTCTTCTCATACGACAGTAAAACCATTGGTCTGGTGGTTGATGAAATTCTCGACATTGTCCGCGCACCATTATTGGTCAAACATGCATCAGAAGATGAGATGTATCTAGGCAGCATGGTCATTGGCGAGAAGACAACCGACGTGGTCGATGTTGGTTATCTGCTCAAAGACATGATCGGCGATGTGCCAATCCCAGAATTGATGGGTGGCAAAACGGCCGATGGTCTGCGTCTGTATTTTGTTGAAGACAGCATGTTCTTCCGCAAGCTAACCGTGCCATACCTAGAGACGGTTGGCTTTACTGTAGAGGCATTTGAAAGTGCGACCGACGCGCTGGATGCGATGCGCACCGATACCAAGCCAATCGATGCGATTATCACCGATATCGAAATGCCGGATATTGACGGTTACGGTTATGCAGAACGCGTGCGTGAAAATAGCGCCAATGATCACATTCCGATCATTGCCTTCACCTCAACCGTGAATCAGCAATTCATCGCGCGTGGTCAGGAAGTGGGCATAAATCAGTTCATCATCAAGACAGACCGCGAAGCGCTGGTAGAAGCCATACGTGAACAGCTAAGCATTGAGGAGGTCGCGTAATGGGTGGAGAATTACAAACATTAGACCTCGCGAAATCGGTGGCAGCAACCCACCTGTCTAACGATCAGGAATTTGTCACCATGCGCATCGCCGGGCAATTATTCGGCGTATCGGTTATGGCGGTACAAGATGTGCTGCGCCATCATAAAATTACCAAAGTGCCTCTCGCGCCGATTGTGGTGGCGGGGCTGCTCAATATGCGCGGGCGTATTGTTACCGCGATTGATATGCGCGCACGCCTGGGGCAAGACGCATGCGAGAATAACAGCAAGGCCATGAATGTAGTGGTGGAACACAAACAGGAACTTTTCAGCTTTCTGATTGATGAGGTGGGCGACGTCATGAGCCTGCCACTCAATAAATTTGAAAAGGTTCCGCCAAACCTAACTGAATCCTGGCGCGAATTCTCCGCCGGTGTCTTCAAACTAAAAGATGAATTACTCGTCATCCTTGATGTGGAACGCGTCATCGACGTGGGCAGCAGCACCAAAGATGAATCAGCCTAAGTAACCGTGAGGGTAAGATGAGCGACAGCAAACGAAGTTGTTTAATTGTAGATGACTCCAAGATTGTGCGTAAAGTATCGCGCAAAATTTTAGAGCCGATGGGCTTTGAATGTAGCGAAGCAGAAGACGGCCAACAGGCGTTGGATCACTGCAAGCAATCCTTCCCTTTCCTTATCATGCTTGATTGGCACATGCCAGTGATGGACGGGCTGGAATTTTTAAAAGAAGTGCGCGCACTCGATGGTGGCTCAGAGCCAATCATCATTTTCTGCACCACCGAAACCGAATTTTCCAAAATCCAAGAAGCGGTCATGTCAGGCGCTAATGAATATGTCATGAAACCGTTCGATGAATCGATCATTCGCGGCAAGCTGGAACAATTAGGCATTTTGTAGAAAGCAATTCATGGAACAGCCTGTAGCAGCGTCCAGTTCCCCTGAGGACAAAATCACCGTCATGCTGGTGGATGACTCCAGCATCGTGCGCAGCATGCTTTCGCGCATCCTTCGCGGCCACCCTAATATCAAAGTAGTGGCAACCGCAAATGACGGGCGGCAAGCGCTGGACGTAGTCGAGCAACACGATGTTGATATCATCATACTAGATATCGAAATGCCGAATATGACAGGCATTGAAGCGCTGCCAGAGCTGCTGAAGCGCTCACCATCTTCCAAAATTATCATGGCCTCAACGCTTACCACGCGTAACGCGTCAATCAGCTTAGAGGCGATCAAAAAAGGCGCGGCTGATTACCTCGCCAAACCACATGCGCAAGATTCCGGTGAGGCGCGCGAGATATTCTTCAAAGATTTGGAGACGAAAATCATGGCGCTGGGTGCCCCGGCATTAAAGCGCAAAGCGAACAAGCATGTGGCAGTAGAAGAAACTAAAGCGCCCGTATCGCAATATTCAACACAGCTTGAAATCCCTAAAACTGACTATCCTCAGCATCCGATAAAAGCGATTGCGATTGCATCCTCAACCGGTGGCCCGCAAGCATTATCTGTCGTGCTCAAAGACATTGCCGCTTATGTAAAGAACGTACCTATTTTTATTACGCAACATATGCCTGCTGCATTCACCAAGCTGTTATCAGAGCATCTAAGCAAAGACTCTGGTTTGGAATGCGTAGAGGCTGAAAATGACATCGTGGTGCGCCCAGGCAAAGTGTATATCGCGCCGGGTGACTATCACATGATTCCAAAACAAGACGGTATCACGGTGATGACCACGATCAATCAGGACCCGCCGGTCAATTTCTGTCGCCCGGCTGCGGACCCTATGATTGAAGCGCTGATCGAGATTTATGGAAAGAACATGCTGCTGCTAGTGCTGACCGGCATGGGTAGCGATGGCGCAAAAGGTGCCGAGCAGTTGGTCGCAAAAGGTGGCACCGTGGTGGCACAAGATGAGAAAAGCTCGGTCGTGTGGGGAATGCCACGCGCCGTAGTAAAAGCAAAAGCCTGTCAGGCGGTATTGCCGCTGAATGAATTGGGCGCCTATGTAGAGCGGGGATTAAGGGGTTAAGATGCAGGCTGAAGAATTTACATTCATATCTGATTTGCTAAAGCAGCGCTCTGGTCTGTCATTGACCGAAGACAAAATGTATTTGCTGCAATCGCGCCTGCAGCCTATTGCGCGCAGCCATCAAATGGATTCGGTCGAAGCGCTGGTGCGCCATATTCGCAGCACCAACGATGCCAACCTCATTCACGAAGTCACGCAATCCATGACCACGAATGAGACCATGTTCTTTCGCGATAATAAGCCATTTGATTGCATGAAGCGGGTCGTTCTGCCTGCTTTGAAAGAGGCAAGCCCAGCCATGGGCAAAATCCGTATTTGGAGCTCAGCATGTTCAGCAGGGCAAGAGCCTTATTCACTCGCAATTACGTTAGAAGAAGAAAAGGCCAAATATCCGGGCCTCGATTACGAGATCGTTGCCACCGATTTATGCGAGAAGGTCGTGCAAAAAGCCAAAGACGGCATCTACACGCAGTTTGAAGTGCAGCGTGGCCTGCCGATTCAGATGATGATCAAATATTTTGAGCAGGCCGATAATAATCAATGGAAAGTGAAAGATGATCTGAAGAGAAAGATCAGCTTCAGCAACCATAATTTGCTTGAGAATTATACCAAATTTGGCCGTTTCGATATTATCTTCTGCCGTAATGTGCTCATCTATTTCGATGAGAAAACCAAGGGCGATATTCTAGATCGCATGGGCGCATGCCTGAACCCGCCCGGCTTCCTGTTTCTGGGTAGTGCCGAATCGACAATGGGGCTAACCGAGAAGTTCAAACAGAACGCCGAAGAACGTAGCGTGCATCAGCTTAAATAAGTCGCACTAGCCGTTTACAGATAGTCGTTAATAAAAAAGGCGCGAAAATCATTCGCGCCTTTTTAACGAATCGGTTGCTGGCAATCGTTAAGCCGGCTCATTCTCCTCAGCCTTAGACGCATCTGCATCCTCAGCAGCGCCTTCTGGCTCTTTCAGAACATAGCCACGACCCCAAACGGTTTCGATGTAATTATCGCCGTTTGATGCTTCCTGCAGCTTCTTGCGAAGCTTACAAACAAACACGTCAATGATCTTCAATTCTGGCTCATCGATACCGCCATAAAGATGGTTCAAGAACATCTCTTTGGTCAGCGTCGTGCCCTTGCGCAGCGATAGCAATTCCAAAATGCCATATTCTTTACTGGTCAGGTGAATAGGCTTGCTATCCACTTCCACAGAGCGTGTATCCAGATTAACGGTTAGCTTGCCCGTGCGGATAATTGACTCAGAATGACCTTTCGAGCGACGCACAACTGCTTGAATACGCGCAATAAGCTCGCCTTTATTGAATGGCTTGGTCAGGTAATCATCGGCGCCATAGCCAAGACCCTTAATCTTCTGATCAGGGCCAGACAGGCCAGATAGAATCAGGATAGGGGTGGTGATTTTAGCGGCGCGGAAACGACGTAAAACCTCGTAACCATCAATATCGGGTAGCATCAAATCAAGGATGATGATGTCGTAATCATAAAGTTTACCGATTTCTAAACCTTCTTCACCCAGCTCGGCGGTGTCGCAAATAATGCCTTCAGAAGCGAGCGACAATTCAATGGCTTTGGCGGTAGACGGGTCGTCTTCAACGAGTAACACGCGCATGGGGGATGACTCCTAGTGGTTAATCTTTTATTAATCTTTCATTTATTAATATAGTCTTAATTTGATTGATTAACAATCATAAATATATAAAATTGTTTCTATGCCGTCTTTTTTGTGCATCGCTGGCAATTTTACCGCAAATGTAAGGGTTTGCGCATAATGCGCTAGATAATACCCATCTTTTTCGCTATGCTTAGTTAACAAGTGCACTGAATAATAAGAGTAAACAGGGGTGAAGCATGACGTCTTCGGCCATTGAGCGGTTTCGCAATGATCTGGATCGACTACAGAATTTCCAGGTAACCGGTAAAATTACGGCAGTAAAAGGATTACTGGCCGAATGCACCGGTATTGAACAAATCTTGCAGATTGGCTCGCGCTGCCGCATTAAACCGCAGGGGCGTGGTCATGATGTGCTCGCCGAAGTGGTGGGCTTCCGTGATAATGCCGCGCTGCTCATGCCGTTTCATTCACTCGAAGGCATTGGCCCCGGCGCCACCGTCACCGTTGAGCAAAAAGAATCGACCGTCCGTCCATCCAATGCATGGCTGGGCCGCGTCGTTGATGCAATGGGCAACCCGATCGATGATAAAGGCCCAGTGCCCGTCGGCCCGCATGAATATTTGCTTCGCGCAACGCCACCCATGGCATCACGCCGTACACGTATTGGTGGCAAACTCGATTTAGGTATCCGCGTGCTCAATTCGTTCCTGACCTGCTGTGTCGGCCAACGTATGGGTATCTTCGCCGGTTCCGGTGTGGGTAAATCGATCATGATGTCGATGTTGGCGCGCTACTCGACCGCTGATGTGAATGTCATCGGGCTGGTCGGCGAACGTGGCCGAGAAGTGCAGGAATTTATCGAAGACGATCTGGGCGAAGAAGGCCTTGCGCGTTCGGTTGTGGTCGTAGCGACTTCTAGTGAGTCAGCGCTGATGCGTCGCCAAGCCGCGTACCTGACCATGACGCTGTCAGAATTTTACCGCGAGCAAGGCAAGAATGTGCTGACATTGATGGATAGTGTGACACGTTTTGCCATGGCCCAACGTGAGATTGGACTATCTGCGGGCGAGCCACCCACCAGTAAAGGTTACACCCCAACCGTATTCTCCGAGCTGCCAAAACTGCTCGAGCGCGCCGGTCCCGGCATGGAAGGTGAGGGAAGCATTACCGGACTTTTCTCGGTACTGGTAGAGGGCGATGACACCAACGAGCCGATCTCTGATGCGGTGCGTGGTATTCTCGACGGTCACATCGTCATGAATCGCGACATCGCCGTGCGTGGTCGTTACCCAGCGGTAGATGTGCTAAAAAGCGTCTCGCGTATGATGCCCGATTGTAATTCAAACGCAGAGAATAATCTGATTCAACTCGCACGTACCTTAATCAACACCTATGAAGACATGGCCGAGATGATTCGATTGGGCGCGTATCGTCGCGGATCAGACCGCGAAGTGGATCGTGCCATTCAATACTATCCGCTTCTCGAAGATTATTTGCGCCAGCGTAAACAGGAAAGCACCAATCTAGGTGATGGTTACGATCGCCTAGCTGATGTATTGGGCCTAGAGAATTGGCGTGAGGCGCTCGAAGATATTGGTAAGGAAACCGCGTAATGAAGGCACTGAAAACGCTCATTCGCGTGCAAAAGAACGAGCTGGACCAACTACGCAAAGAGATGATTCCGCTAGAAGATCGCCGCGATGGCTATATCGAGCGCATGCAACAGCTAGCCGATGATCTGCAAAACGAAATCAGAGCCGCGGAAGAAATGGTCGAGATGAGCGGCTTCTTCGGGGACTTCTCTGAAACGATCAAGAAAAAACAACAAGAGACGATCGCACGTATTGAGCGGGTGGAATACCAAATCCAAGAGCTCAACGTAAAGCTATCGCAACGCTTCGCCGATATGAAGAAATATGAGATCGCTTACGAGCGGCATCTTGAGCGCGAAGCCAAGCAGCAAGCATTGCGTGAACAACAAGAGTTGGATGAGATTGGGCTGCGTAAGCATTTCTACGGAGAAGCCTGATGCGATATCTACTGCACACTGCGCTGCTATCCACGTTTATGCTATCAGCATGCGATAACCAGACAGAAATACAGAAAGTCTATGAAGGCCAACGCGATGTCTGCCAGTCTTTAGCCGAGGGAAATATTGCGCAATATATTGGCGGCTTTTCTGAAAATGAAGCAGACAAAAACGCGCAGCTCGTAACATTATTCAGTGATTGCATGTTTACCGAAGGCTGGGCGGTAGCAACCCCCGCACGTGAGGGCAGAGACGGGCCAGAGGTGGGCGTTCCCAACGCGATCAAACCAGCGCCCGGTAGCGCAGCAATGCAACCTGCACCCACGCAGCAGCCATTAGGTGCGCCATACGGGCAGCCTTATCCGGGGCAAGCCTATCCGGCGCAGCCACTCCAAGCTCAGCCTTACCCAGCGCAAACACCCATTGCCGCACAACCATATCTAGGCCAGCCCGTGCCGCCATCTTATTATCAGGTGCCGCAACGTCCGGTCATTTATGAGCGCATCACACCAACCACGCCGCCGCAAATGCAGAATCCGGTCGTGTATCAAAAGACATTAGGTGGACAGCCGGTCTATGGTGTCGACACATCGCGCAAAGCGCCGATGGTCAATCAGCAATTCATGAATCAGCGATAAGAGAGCCTGGCTTCAGACTAGACCCACACCTCGTGGTGACGTTCGGTTGCGGTCGTCTTAATACGTGACTTCACCGAGTTGTTATTCGAGATGAAGGCATGGTATGGCAGGCGACGCACATGGCGGAACAGCACCCATCCACCCAGCGCGAAGCTGCTGGCAGAAGACATGAAGTAACCATAGCCATAATACTCAAAGCCATACGCAATCATCACGAAGGTGGTGAAGAGTGCATTAGATAGGAAGAAGTATAAATACGTCCACATGATCGATTTACGGCAATCAAAATATTGCAGAATAATCGTGCCGAACAATAACAGCCCGTGGAAGAATGCGCCCAGTACGCCGAGTCGGAAAATACCCAGCTGCATAAAGAAGGTCTCAAGCGCTTCTAGAATTTGCGGTGCGAGAAGGATAGCGAGCAGACAGACAGCGCCCTGCATAAAGATCAGGTTACGTGCGCCCTCATAGATGCTCTCATTGATTTTGCTGTGTAGGTAACGGATACGCTTTAGCGCAGCATGCTCAAGAATCTGCATGTAGAAACGACGATAATGATGGAAGAACTGCGTCTCCACATTAAAGACGAACAATGCGAAGGTTGGTACCAGCGTTAGCGTCGCCAAGAACATCGCGCTATCATATTCAGGGTAGAAACGCAGATTACTTGGCAGCACCGTTGCTTCGGGTGCGAACCACATAATCCACTTATCAACCCAGATCGCCGCATTGTAGAACAGGCCTGCCAATGCAAGTTCCCAATAACGTTTCATGTAGGGTTTAAGCGAGAAGGTCGTCGTCAATTTGTAGGGATATTCTGACAAGATACGTGCGCACAACCAGAATACGATAATTGCCAGACCAATATTAAAGCCAACCAGCATGCCCACCGCGCCGTGGTGATTCATGAAGTAGGAGCAGACGATACCAACGGTCAAACCGACCAGATACGCCCAGGTTACTGCAACATAATCTTTCAAGGCGGTCAGGAATACGGCAAGTAGCCATGTTGCTGCAATCAGGAACATATTCGCAAAGCCTGCTAAGCGCAGCTCAATCGGCATATCGAAATAGAAGGCATAAAAGAAGATCGCAACCGGTAGCTGGAAGATAAAGGTCAGAATCAGGGTTTCCATCATCACTGTTGGTGCGGCGGTTACGTCTTTCACGTGGATCTGGTCAGCCAGATAACGCGTCATAATCATGAAGACAGGCGCCGATAATACGAGTGAGAAGGAGAAATTATAAACGATGATGCCACGGAAGGTCAGCAGCTCTAGATTGCCAGACACGCCGCCATAAAGCAGGGTAATGATGGCGAGTGCAATTACCGTGAACAACCACGGGCCAGCCGTTGCAAATGCCGCATGCAGGAATGCGCCCACCAGACCTTTAATATTGTCCTGTGAAGCGAGTCGGTTTAGTTCAAAGCCAATACCAGCCATGGTCTACCTTCCTACGTAAGTGGCGTACACATCACGATAGCTCTCGTGCTGTTGTTTTAGATTATAATATTTCGCAACGCGCTCTTTGATTGCATCAGAGCAGCTTTGGTAAATATCCTGATCAGATAATAGCTGATAAATCGCTTCAGCCGTTGCGCCCGGAGAGGCGAGAGCAGTAACAGTACCACCGCGACCCAGCTTCGGATTCTCAGATTCGCTACCTTCGATGATCTCACGCGTCGCACCCACATCGGTACCCACAAGCGGAATACCAACCGCGCCTGCTTCTAGCATGACAAGTGGTTGTGCCTCAGACAAGCTGGTCAGTACCAGCACATCAATATGATTCAAATATTCATCAACCTTGGCAAAGCCGGTAAAGGTGACGTTGTCTTCCAGGCCGAGCATTTGCACAATGGTCGTACATTCTTTGTAATATTGCTCATTCTCATCCGTCGGGCCAATCACATAGGCCTTAATCTCAGGGATGTATGACTTGAGCATCGCGACGGTACGGATATAGGTTTTGATATCTTTAATCGGCACGACACGGCCAATCAGACCAATGGTTGGGCGACCTGTGCGATTACGGCGAATATTACTGTAGTGATTGATGTCCACGCCATTGGCAATGACTTTCATCTTCGAAGGTGCCGCGCCATCTTCTAGCTGGTGTTTTTGGTTTCCTTCAAACAGGGTAATGATCTCATCACATGCCTGATAGCAAATGTGAGAGAAGTTGTTGATCGCATCAATCCATAGATCGCGCAGATCACGACGTGGCTTGTCAATGGTCAGCGCTTTGGATGCGGTGTTCGATAACCAGTCAGCCGAGACAACCTCGATGCGTCGCTCGTTGGTGTAAATACCGTGCTCGGTCACCATGGCTGGCTTGTTGGTTTCAATCTTTGCACGTGCAGCAAGCAGGCCCGCATAACCGGTCGATAGCGCGTGATACACATCAGCACTTGGTAGCGGTGCAAGCAGCATCGAATAAATGCCACCGGCAATCGCGCGATAGCTCCAGAAATAATCAAGGAATGAGTGATCTTCGAAATCTTCTTCGTACAACTCAACCAACTGGTCCCATGCCTCTTGGCGGTCTAGCAACAAATGCTGACCCAGCGGCACGTTGGTAGATTTAAAGACATCGACAATGCCTTTCAGATGCTCAAGCTCAAGCGGCTGATCAGACATGACGCGCGCTAGCGGCTCTTTCAACGTCTGGTGCAAACGACGTGCAAGAAGCGGAGAGGTAGACGCGCCCTCTGGCAATTCGCCCAAGCGAATCGTGGTCAGGCTTGCGACGTTACCCGGCAGTTTGTATTTCAATTCCAGTTTCGCATCGTGCGGAACAATCGCGACCAAATGGAAAGACAGATGGTTCTGCTCCATAATCAATTCGTGCGACCAGTTCGATACGCCACCCGTTACAAACGGATACGTACCTTCCAGAATCAAACAAACATCAGCATGTTTACGCATGGGTTACTTCTCTCCTCGTCGCACCTATGAGGTCCACAGACGCACAGCGTCGCGAACTTCTGGTGGTAAATCGTCCGTATCAGGGTTGCTGGCAATAAACTCTTTTGCCACGCGGCGTAGTTCGTCAAATTTCTTCGTGTGGTACAAACATTCCAGATACCACACCATCATCGATTTCATCTTCCAGCCACGATCCAGCGCATTGCGGAACCATTGCGCGGCTTCTTCCCACTTCTCGTTACGGAAGAGTAGGCGGCCAATCGCAGTCCATGCTTCGATGTTATTTGGATCATGCTGCAAATATGACTGATAAGTCTCAATCGCTTTTTCGCGGTTTAATACCTCGCGCTCATGATCAAGCAGTCCGGTATAGGCGTAATCATCATAGAACTTCGCCAACGCAAACAAGATATGCAGATTGTTTGGCTCTTTCTCGCGCGCCATCTCAATGCGCTCTAGCTTGGTCATAAATTCAGACTCAATCTTCGCAACAGATGTTGCCGCCTGTACGCGAATCGCATTCGACGGATCTTTTAGTGCTTTATGAACCGCAGGTGCTAAGCGTGGGCTAAACTTCAGCGTGATCTTTGAAAGCGCGCGGCGCTTCTGATCTTCTGAACCCAACTCCATCACATCCACGAATGGCATCACACCATAATTACGTGGCGCTTCGTCAATACCAACCATGATGCGGTTATAGACTTCTTCTGGCTCGCTCGTGACATCTGGCGGGAAGATCAGGCTGAACCACTCACCAAAGCTGAGCGATTTTTGCGAGAAGATAATGTAGAGCAAAAAGGCAAACAGCGAACCTGCTGCACCAAACACGCCAGTCACAAACGAGGTCACAGACAGCAGCACCATAAACGGTACATCCATGCCCGATTTGTATTTAGCGTAAGTGATCAGACCTGTGATAACAGATACGATCAGGTGAATCATCACCGGAATAATCGCAGGCATGCTCGTGAATACGGCAAGGTAAAGCAACACACCGTGAATGAGCGTCAGTATCAGGCCAATAATAACAAACAGGCCGGTTTCTGCCGCACGGTCGGCTTTATGCTTCTCATGCACATCCTCCTCACGGAGAACGTCTTCCACATATTCGTAATGATCGACTGTATTAAGCTGCTTCATGAATACTCTGAACAATGTAAGAGAAGTTACCACCACCAAAGTTGCGCAGCGAACGGTCTAGGTCGCTGGCAATCTTATCACGGACAATTGCTGCACCATCTTGGTTGGTTGCAGGTAGTAGAATGCTATATTCATCGCCTTCGGTTTGATATTCAAACGCAAGGTCAACGTTACGCAGGGCAGAGCGGCAAGACTCGCCAAGCTGACGTGCGATGGTAATGCGCGCGGCATCATCCAATGAGCTGTCATTATTGATGCGAATCACCAGCATGCTCAGATCAAAGCCAACACGCTTTGCAAGCTTGCTCAAATAATCGCTCTGACGTTGGAAGAAGCTATACGTCATCAGATTATGATCTGGGTTCAGTACAGAATCTTTCTTCACCGACTGATAATTCTCTGCATTCACAATCGAGCTACCCACCCACTCACACAGTGCCTTAAAGGTCTCAACCGTGTTCAGGCTTAGGCTTGTGAAATCCATCTGCTCGATCTTCAGCATACCAACCACTTTACCGCTTTCCGGGTCGTGGATTGGACCAGCCAACACACCTTCGCGACCAAGAATCACTTCGTGATCAGAGTTGGCAATGTTTAGCACTTGCTGGTTACCGACAACGGCTTGGTATAGCGAGCTGCTCGCTTCTATCTCTTTAGCGTAAGCATCGTTACCAGCCCAACCGCTCACAATGTTGCTTTGCAGACGGCCATCATTCAGCGTGTAAACCGAATATTTCTCTGGGTTCAGTACAGCAGATACCAGCTTCTGAATGCCACCCATTACTTCGCGTGGGTCTAGCTTCTCAATCGATTTTGCTGCACGATATGCCTGAACAGAAGAGGTCAGCTTACCAGCCACCTGTACTTCCAAATCTTCCTTACGACGCTTTACGAAATTGTATGAATCGGTAATCGTTTTCTCGCGATCATTCGATTGCTCCAGCTCATGATCTAAGCGCACAATTTTGCGAATGTGACGCTCAGAGAACGCACCCGTCGTCAAGCCACCAATGAACCACAGAATCGGGTTGATCAGCACTTCATAGTAATAGTTGAATGCATCAGCATCGGCGTCACGTGCTGGCCATTCGCCAAGCAGATACACCAAGGTGCAGAAGAAAGCAGCCAATAGACCTTCATTCGCGCCATATTGCGCGGCAACCAGAATCACAATCAGCCAGAATGGATGCGGGTTAACATCCCAGAACATGTCGCCATTACCCAACAGGATATCGATCGCCACCATCACCACTAGGGCGATAATGATCTCTAGGATCGCTATCAGTCGTAGTCCAAAGACGTTACGTTTCGTGCTCATAGTTAAATCTCGCTTCCTTCGCTTAGAATTTTACTTTCAGATGACCGCCAACAGACGATGCATTTTGTTCACTATCATTGCTCTCCAGACCGTAGCGTGCGCGTACTTGCGCTTCGACATTCTCACCCAGATCCTGAGTGATACGACCTTCGACTTGCGGACCATGATCGCCTAAGCGGTCATAGGCATAACCGGCAACCAACTCGGCGCGGGTAGAATCGGTGACATCATGCGCAACAATACCAGAGACAAAATGAATCTCGCGTGAGGTGATAGGGAACGGGCTGTATTTATCGCCAGTCACACCCAGTGGACGATAGGTTTTGTCCACCACATACTCACCATCAAAGCCGTAACCTACGCCAACATAAGGCTGCTCTGCACGTAGTTGATGCACAACATTCGCACGTAGCAATGCGGTTTGCGCGACATCTTCTTCGGATTTGATGTTGTAACGGTTGTAAGACGCCTCAGCAGATACGCTGGTTTTGTTTGTGATGTTCGCACGGTGACGAATACCGACACGATCACGTGTTGCTTCTTCCACCACTGCCTCGGTGAAATCCCAGTATGGGCGATGGTATTCAGCCAACACTTCACTGCGACCCAGCGCGTTATTGAACGCATATGACAAGCCCGCACCAGCGGTGTCGTTATTGGCGTATGCAGCACCTTTTAGTGTGTCGCCATTATCGAAGTGATACGCAGCCCATAGCTCACCTTTCTGGCGCTCATGGACTTGGTCTTTACGCTGACCGTTTGATGCGTTGCGGATGTTAGATGCAAACACTTTGTTATGCTTGAACTCGCCACCAATCTCGACACGGTTGGTCACGCGAACCTTGCCTTCAACGGTGCCGATATATTGATCGCTATCGCCAATACGAACCGCTTCGAAATCAAGCTTCACATGATCGGCATGCAGGCGCTCAATATCATCTTTCAACGCTAGGATATCTTCATTTTCAGGCGTAATGTCCTGAGCTTCTTCTAGCAGGTTAAGCGCACTAGACCAGTTGCCGGTATAGTTCTGTGCGTTAGCCGTATAACCCAGTAGCTGAGCATCTTTTGGATAATGTGCACGCAGCGTATTCAGACGGTTCAGAGCCGCTTGCTCTTGTCCGGTCTCAAGCTCTAGGCGAGCATAAAGCAGTTGCAGACGCAGCTCTTGCTGGCGACGCATTTCTTCTTCTGCGGTCAGTACATAGCGGGTAGGGACCACGCGCACCGCCTGCTCAGACGTTGGCGTAAAGCGTAGCTGGTAACCCGGCTTTGCAGCAATCAGCATCGAGTCGTAACCGACTTCAGATTCTTCAATCCAGCTATATTGCTTTGGATCAAAGCCCGGCGGCACTTCACCATTTAGCGGCTGGTTGAAGTTGATGCGTAGCTCGCGGCCTTGCTCATAAGATTGAATGTTCTGAATGTGCGGCGATTGAATCGACGCCGGATGCGACACCTGATTGTGATAATATGGCGAGTTGCTGTCATACTGATTCGCAACAGCAGTCGCTTCATCATAGAAATTATACTCAAGCAAGATGCTCATAAAGTCAGCAAGCAATGAGCGGTCTTCTGGGTATTGCTCAAGCAAGCCATAGAAACCATCTTTACCTTCATTGTAATACCCTAAATGCATTTGCGCTGAGTAATACATAGACTGGCGTTGCACCGTATCGGCAACGGATGGGCCATCGCGCAGCACTTGCGCGTAATATTGGTTTGCTTCGTTGGTGCGCTTCTCGCGACGTAGCAATTCACCTTGGAAGAAATATGCTTCAAACGGATGGGTTTGCGGCGCAGGCGCATGCGTGTGCTGATACATATACTGGCCGATATAACGTTGTGCTTCTGAGTAATCAGACTGGCTGTAAGTCAGCACGCCAAGATCTTTCAATACGATCTCGTTTTGCGGCACCAAGCCATTAATTTTCTTCAGCGCGCGTACTGCCGCATCACGATAGCCGTATGCTTTCGCAACATCAGCGTAATCTTTCAACGCCATCGGATCAGACTCAGCTGCCATCCATTCGCGCATACCAGAATCAAATGCGTCGGCGGTACCATTCACAGCAAGTGCATTGAAATATTTCTTACGAATAGAGCTATGAGACAGCGCATTCGGATTCGAGCTAACATAATTCATCAGCGCGTAATCATCGCCGTAGAATGCAATATACTCACCCCATTTTACCAGATCAGCACCGCTAGACTGGCTTGCGCGAACCACCATCCAGTCGATCTGCTCTTCATTCAGGCGTGGGCCCCATAGGAATAGAAGGTCACGCACTTCTTGGCTCATTGGGCCTTTCTTCTCAGCCAGCGCTTGGAAGATATAAACCGCATCATCACGGTAACCATCTTCAAGCAAGCTGAAGGCTAGCATGCGGCGTACTTCATCGGTGGTCGATGGGTCCATCGCTACTTCTACGCGGTAATCGCGCGGCATATCAGCAAGGGCTGGCATCGCTGGTCCAGCAGGGGCGCCTTTCCACTTTGATGGTGGAATATAGCGTGCATGCACTTGGTTATAGAGCTTCTTCCACTCGCCACCATGTGCCTTCGCATATTTATTGATGTACGGAACCGCCTTCGCTTTATTGCCGCTATTGATCAGCATGAACACCAGCTGACGCTTACGCTCTAGCTCGATCTCATCGCTATCTAGCTGCGGGGTCACATAATCAAGCAGTTCTTTGCGATACTCTGCACCACCACGCGCTAGGCGGGTGAGAGAGGTCAGATACATATCTTCATTCGCGCGGGTCGTATCACGCAGCTCTCGCAGATATGGTAATGCTTTCGCATACTGACCCGAATTCATGTAAGCGCTCACCAGATATTCGCGGTGTACTTGGCTTGGCTCGCGATTATATAGAATCTCAGCGACATCCGATGCGATCACGCCATGACGGCGGTTATTCGCAATGAAATACAAGCTCGCAAGCTTAGGTGTTTCGGTGTCGGCACCATGCTGGGTTAACCAAGGGCGCACTATATCTTTTTGGTTTAGCGATGCGGCAATCTTGATGTAAGCAAAATCAATGATTGGCGAATCGGTCTCTTCAGACAGCGCCTTCACTTGAGTCTCGATCTGCTTTTGCTTATCAACGCTGATATATAGCTCCACCACTTCATCGACCTCGCGAGGGGTCATCTCAGCAAAGGTTGGGAATTGCTCGACCAGACGGTTAAAGCATTCTTCTTTATCGTGACGCGCACAGGCTTGCGCCAAACGGAAACGAGAGTTACGGGTCAGATCAGAACCAATCGCCACATCGATTTTCATGTCTTCATCGGTATCGCGACGAAGCAGCGCGATGATCGCAACCAGCGCCGGCTTGTTTTGCGTGTATTGTGGTACATCGAAAATGCGAATCAGCTCAGCCACAATCGCGTTGCTTTCATTCGCGCGCGCTAGCTCCAGCAAATTGATCGCTTCATCTTCGTTGAAATACTGACGGTCCAGATTGTAAACGACAGACTGTGCTTTATCGATTTCGCCGCGCTCAAATGCCAGCTCAATAAATGGACGGTATAACTTAGGCGGCAGCTTGCCTTGATCATAGGCGCGGTTCATCACCACATAGGCTTGCTCGCGCTTACCTGCAACAATCGATGCGTTGATGTAAGCTACAAATAGCTCAACATCTTTCGTGATCAATTCGCGGTAACCATTCATTAGCTCAAGCGCTAAATCTGGGCGGCCACCATAATGGATAATGTTTGCCAAATCCGCTAGCTCGCGGGTGTCAGGGCCTAGATTATTGCCTTCCTCATCCAAGCGAGGGCGGGCAATCCAGCCAGATGCTTCTTGATGCGCGCGCTCCACTTCACCCGTATCAACCAAACTGGTCACCATCAGGCGCACCAACTTAAAGCTGATATGGTTTGGATGGCGTTGGCGAAGCTCCACAAGCGTCAGCGACGCTTCTTGCTTCTGCTCTTGCAGTGTTTGGATGGTAGCAAGGTCTACATAATATTCAGGCACATTACCCTGAGACACATCGATCAAGCGCTTCAGCGTCTCGATCTGCTTATCATACATGCCGACATAGTTATACATGTCTGCCAGAAGCTTTAGATTCTCTTCCGTTGGCTGTTGTGATGCCACGGTCTCAATCTCGCGCAGATAATCTTCATCGCGTCCGGCTGCCTGATACAGCTCAGCAAGTTTTTTACGCGCTTCCACATGGCCTGGGTTTTCCTGCACATGTGCTTCTAGAATAGGGAGGGCTTCTAAGCCGCGACCTTCACCAATATAAAGGTTTGCCAAACCAACCACCACTTCTTCGGTGCGGTTGCCGCGATCAAACTCGGCTTGATAATCCACATAGCCTGCGGTGCGTGACGTCGCATCACGACGCTGCATCAATGCGATCTGTCCTTCATCTGGAATCAGGAAGAAGCTGACCAACACGCCAACAACAACGAGTACAACAATGGCTATCAGGTACTTACGCATCAACACGCCCTTTCGCTTTCACTTCATCAGATTCAGACGCGCTGAATCCGCTTGCATTGCCTTCGAGATGAATTTTTCTTAGATCGGGCGTGCTCACATAAGGAACAAACCCCTTGGCGCGTTGCGTACTATAGATATAGGCCACGCCTTTCTTATCATTCATATCCCAATAATCGAGCGTGTAAACGGATAAGCCCTTACTTAGGGCCTTTGCGCTCAATATTTTCTCGACATAGTGCAGATAAACCTCATCTTCTTGGGTTTTCGCTATATCATCGTTCAAATCATAGTGGCTCAAAATACTCTCAGCCAACACCATGTCGATCTCCTCTGCCACATCGGGCAAAATCTCAAAGGCGCGGTTCATCATGATCTTAATTTCCGGGTGATTATGGCGGATGCTGCGGATGATATAGAGCGCTGCTTCCTTGGTGCCCTTATATTTCTCAGGCTCTTGGCTCTCTAGATATAGCGCGCTATCGATGGTATCCAGCATCACGCCGTTAAAGCCCTTCTTCAAAATGGCAGGCACGGCCTCATCCAGCACATAGCGGTACCAGACAGGCTGGCGGATATCGACGATATGGCTATCCCAATTCTCGTTCTTCTTCACGATCACCTCTTCAGGCATCGCATCTTTCACTGCGCCTTCGCGCACTTCACCAATGCTTAAATAGCCCAAAACGGTCTTGCGGCGGGAGAAATCTTCGATCTTTGGATGGACGTCACTATCAAGTACGACGAGCTGAAAATCATCGAACTTATCCACAGAAGCTTCGTCATTATAATAGACGACAAAGCGCTCTTTCATTGGGAAGGCGGCACAGGCGGCCAAGGCACTGCTGAGAAGCCCCAAACGGCCAAAACGCCATAACATGCTCATATACTTGCCTAAATAGTGAACCATACTCACACAATTCTTGTTTTTCGTCAGGCCATTAACGGGCTGATCGTGCAAGTGTTAATAGTTTTTAACAAATCGCTTGTAAAGGGAAAACTAGAGCGTTTGTTCAGCTTATGGGGATAGGGTTTTGAAAAGTATTAACTTTTGTTAATTTTTTGTTGTGTTCGCCGCAACCTCTTGCCAAGCACGTCCAAATACCTCACAACAGGGCTATGGAACTCATCGAACACTTCAAAACACGTCGTTCGGTCAAAGCGCAAGATCTGACCGAGCCCGGCCCTAATGAGGCGCAGCTACAGGACATTCTGATCAGCGGCATGCGCGTGCCTGATCATGGCAAGCTGGCGCCGTGGCGTTTCCATGTCTTTGATGGCGCAGCACAGGCAGAGCTTGGCAATAAGCTGGCCGATCGCTTCGCCGAGCTGAATCCGGAAGCGAACGAAAAGCAAATTGCGTTTGAGCGCGAGCGCCCACAGCGCGCGCCATTGCTCATTATGGTGACCTATCAGCCAGAGCTGGGGCGTATTCCCGCATGGGAGCAACAGCTCT
This sequence comes from Rickettsiales bacterium, assembly GCA_022763105.1. Classification (GTDB taxonomy): domain Bacteria; phylum Pseudomonadota; class Alphaproteobacteria; order Rickettsiales; family UBA3002; genus JALEGK01. The sequence continues at coordinate 37,742 of JALEGK010000003.1, forward strand.
CCACGGGTGCGGCCTGCATGAATCTGGTGCATGCGGCCTACGCGCATGGCTTTGCCGCGCAATGGCTAACCGAATGGCCCGCCTTCGATGCGCAGGTCAAAGAATGGCTTGGATGCACAGAAGAGGGTGAGATTGCGGGCATGATCTATATCGGCTCCGCGACAGAAATCCCTGAAGACCGCCCACGGCCCGATGCCGATGTGGTGGTAAAGTTCTGGTAGCTAGTCCATCTCGGGGGCGAGTGTAACCTCTAGCCCTTCTAAGGCATCGCTCAAAATAATCTGACACGATAGGCGCGAATTATCTTCCACTTCGAAGGCTTCATCGAGCATCTCTTCTTCTTCGCCGCTAACGGGTGCGAGCTTGTCCAACCACTCAGACGCCACGTACACATGGCAGGTCGCACATGAACACGCGCCGCCGCATTCGGCTTTAATCGGTAGTTCATTATCGCGGATCACTTCCATCAGGCGCCAGCCATCAAGCCCCACCAGCTCATGCTGCTTGCCCCCGCGGTCCGTGACTTTAACATTCACCTCCTGCATTACGCGACCCCGAGCTTCTTCTGCAAATCAGTCGAAGAGGTGGTGTATTGGAAGCGTAGCTTTTCATCAGGGCGGCAATAGCGGAAGGCTTGTTGCGACATCAGCGCGGCTTCATGGAAGCCAGACAGAATCAGTTTCAGCTTGCCCGGATAGTGATTGATATCGCCAATCGCGAATATGCTTTCTGTGCTGGTCTCGAATTTTTCCGTATCAACCGGAATCAGATTCTCATGCAGCTGCAGACCAAAATCAGCAATCGGCCCTAGCTTCATGGTAAGGCCAAAGAATGGCAGTAGCGTGTCGCATGGCAGAATATGCTCTTGCTTGTCTGTATCCTTGAATACCACAGAAGACAGCATGCCTTGATCACCATTCAGCGCGCTAACCTGACCAATGCGCAAATCCATCTTGCCCGCTTCAACCAACTCGCGCATCTTGCTCACGCTATCGGGGGCGGCGCGGAAATCATCGCGGCGGTGAATCAGGGTGATGTGCTCGGCAATCGGTTGCAGATTGAGTGTCCAATCGAGCGCTGAATCACCACCACCAACAATCACCAGTTTCTTGTCGCGGAACTGCTCCATCTGGCGCACAGCATAAAACACGGAAGTATTCTCGAATGCTTCAATGCCCGGAATCGGTGGCTTCTTCGGCATGAATGATCCACCGCCTGCCGCAATCACCATCACACGCGCGGTAATTTGCAAACCGCGATCAGTGGTCAATGTCCAATCATCACCGGTCTTTTCCAGCGAGGTCACCATATGCCCTAAATGGAAGGTTGGGCCAAATGGCTCAATCTGCTCCATCAAGCTATCGGTCAGCTCTTGGCCGGTACATACAGGCACGGCCGGAATGTCATAGATAGGCTTTTCCGGATACAGCTCGGCGCATTGCCCGCCCGGCTTATCCAAAATATCCACCAGATGGCATTTCAGGTTTAATAGCCCAAGCTCAAACACCGCAAACAGCCCTACAGGGCCTGCGCCAATAATAGCGACGTCGGTGTGAACTGGCTCAAATGTTTCTTGTTCAAGCATGGCGCAAACATAAGAAGAAATTATCGAATTTCCAGCTTTATTTACGAAAATAGGGGGATGGACCTTGATTATAGTCAATGGCTATCGGCACCATTGAAACTATCAATTGGATGTAGGCAAGCGTAAGGGATAGAATGAGTTTATCAAGTTAACGAGAGGAGAGAGTGATGTCTCAAGCAACCACAAATGCCCTGCAACAAGTGCTGGTAGACAGCTATGCAATGGCGATTAAGCTACAAAACTACCACTGGAATGTCGAAGGGCGCCATTTCAAACAACTGCATGAGCTGTTTGAAGAGCAATATAACGAAGTATTTGGCGTGATCGATGAAATCGCTGAGCGCATCCGCACGTTGGGTGCGAAAGTGCCCGCGAGCTTCAAGAATTACAGCGCGTCACAATCGATTAAAGATGGTGACGAGAACCTCGATGAAAACGCAATGGTGCAAGATATCTATGCGTCACACCAAGCGGTTATCGATACCGCGAAAGCAGCGCTTAAAGCAGCATCAGAAGTCGATGATGAGCCAAGCGTTGATATGATGATCGGCCGCATCGCCGCGCACGAAAAAGCCATGTGGATGCTGCGCAGCTCGCTGCCAGAAGCCATGCGTGCAGAGCTGCCAAAAGCTGCTGCATAACAGATTGCATGTCGTTAGTGTAAGGGCCGCGCTATGCGGCCCTTGTTTTATAGTCTGTGCAAGAAGAATGACTAAAAACGGAAGCGCGTATTCAGCTCAATGAGATGTGCGCTATATTCAGTATCGATCACCGTACCGCTCGTATCGGTGAACTGCGGATCAGAGGTGCCAAGATAACGGTACCCCAATCCGAATTCGGTGTTTTTCATGCCCCATGGCTGATAGGTGATGCCCAGCATGCCCTGATAGGCAAAGACGGCATCTGTGTCGTCGACGTTAAAGAAGCTGCTATCAAGCGTCATGCGTCCAGCGCCAATACCGGCACCCACATACGGTTTAAATCCACTGCCTGCATTAAAATCGAATAACACATTCATCATGGTGGTCTGCATAGTGACTTCATCATCCAGCGTATTCATGACGCCGGTGCTTTGGGCAAAAGACTCAACCTTATTCACCCACAAGCCGCCTTCCAGTTCAACGCGGATAGAGTCTGAGAAGAGATTGCGGCCACTAAAGCGGTAACCGACCGAACCGGTAAAGCCGTAGCCTTCATCGTAAGAGAGATCACCATTGCGGCCTGCGCCGCCGGTTTCTTCAAACGAGCCGTCAGAGACAAAGCCCATGCCGCCAGAGAATCCGAAATACCAGCCGGGCACGACCATGCCGCGGCCCACTTTCTTGTTCTTGGTGGTCTTGATAAAAGGGCGGCTGCCTTTCTGGTAGGACTGAGCCTGCGCAGATTCGGCCATCACCACGGCAAACGCCATGACAAGGCCTAAGGCAAGATAGTAAAGCCGAACCGCTCTAAGCGTCATGAAAATGCTCGCTTAGATGGTGTTGTTTACATGTACATGTACTGCTTCAGCATCTGCATCCGCGCGGCCTTCAGACGAAATCATGGCGGCTAGAAACAGAAAAATAGCTAGAAACAGGTAAGAAACTCGAATTGCTGCGTGAGTCATAGCGTAACCTTTCCCAATGTTGTTTTTCAAGGTTTACGCTTGCCGAACTTTTTATTTTTATATTGAACAATAATACAGTGACCCGCCTGCAATATGCAAATAGCGGTTCGGGTACGGAACTAAAAAACGAATAGAATTTGGATGGTTGTGTGATTTATGCACCGCTTAGGCGAGCGCGTGGATCACGCTGGTAACCACGCCCCACACTTCGAATTGCATGTCAGTGGTGACATCAATGGGAGCGTAAGACGGATTCTCAGGCAGCAGCGCCAAGCCTTTATGATGCAGCTGAATGCGCTTGACCGTGAACTCTCCATTTAAAACCGCCACAACAATATGGCCATCTTTAGGGTTAATGGCGCGGTCCACCACCAGCATATCGCCATCATGAATGCCGGCATTAAGCATCGAATCACCCTGAACGCGCACGAAATATGTGTCTTTAGGGTGCTGAATCAGGTGTTCATTCAGGTCAATCAGGGTGC